>JAJTDU010000017.1:35096-48568 GCA_021298725.1 Verrucomicrobiaceae bacterium
TGGCGTGTTGCTGGCGTGCAGTTCCGGAGCGCGAAACCACAGCGTTTCCGTGGGATGAATGCTGCGGGCCAGCGAGAGGCCCCAGTCCTGCACCTGCATGAACAAACCGCCGCTGGGGTGATCAGCGATGATGAGATTGCTCGGCTTCGGGTCGCCGTGCGGCTGGCGCAGTTGCTCGCCAACGAGCAGCGCGTGCATAAGCTGCACGGCGAGCGCCCGCAGGTCAGCGGGCGAGGTCTGGCGCTCATTGGCGAAGGCGCGGACGTTCATGCCGGGCATGAAGTCGTAGATCAGCGCGAACTCATCCTCCGTGGGCAGCATCGTGATGAGTCCGGCGATCTGCGGGTGCCGGAACTGCATGAGAACCGGCGCGAGGAGCTGCAAGCGCTCACGGTCCAGCGCGTTCGGCGTTTCATCCTCATGCAGCAGCGCCTTGAGCAGCACTTTGCGGCCCGTGGCCGTCTCGACGCCGCGATACACCTTGGCCGCAGGGCCTCCAGCCAGGAGTTTTTCGGGATGAAAGTGGTCGTCGGGCATGGGGGGCCGGTGATTTGTCTGAGCATGGCAAAAATCCCCGGCGTTGTGCAAGGGAAGATTGACGCGCTTGCGGAATGTCATCTCCGCCGCACAGTCGCGGCATGTTGAAACTCGGACTCATCGGTTGTGGAAAAATGGGCGGCGCATTGCTGCGGGGTGTGGAGCAGGCGCTTGGCAAAGGCAGCCTCCATGTGGCGCTCAGTGATGTGATGCCCGAGGCGATGAACAGCCTGCGCAAATGCCTCACCTGCAAATCCATCACCGGCACGCCCGCCGAGGTCGCGGCGTCCTCGGACGTGATCATTCTGGCCGTGAAGCCAGGAGACATGCAGGCGCTGTGCGCCGCGCTGGCCGAGGTCAAAGGCTCTCGGCTTTATCTCAGCATCGCGGCGGGTGTCTCGCTCGCGCAGTTGGAGACCTGGCTGGGGGGTAAGCAGCGCGTCATCCGCAGCATGCCAAACACGCCCGCGCTTGTCGGCGTCGGCGCGGCCGCGTTTGCGCGTGGCAGCCAGGCGAACGCGAAGGACGCCGCGCTCGCCACGAAGATCCTTGGTGCCGTCGGCACGGCGGATGAGGTCTCGGAAAAGCTGCTCGATGCCGTCACCGGTCTTTCCGGCAGCGGCCCGGCTTATGTTTACACGGTGATCGAAGCGCTGGCCGATGGCGGGGTGCTGATGGGCCTGCCACGAGCCGCCGCCGTGCGTCTCGCCGCTCAAACCGTCGCCGGAGCCGCCGAAATGGTGCTGCTCAGCGGCAAGCATCCCGCCGCCTTGCGCGATGAAGTCACCAGCCCCGGTGGCACCACGATTGCGGGTCTGGAAAAGCTGGAGCAACACGGCTTGCGCAACGCCCTGATGCAGGCCGTGCGTGCCGCTACGGAGAAAAGCAAGGCGCTGGGGGCTTAAAACACCGGCTTGAAGTAGCCGAGGGCGCCGAGGACGCCGCCGATCACGGCGGCGATCAGCACCACCAGCGGCGCAGCGAGCACACGGCGCTTAGCGAGGACCGGCAAAAAGCCGAGCACCAGCCACAGTGCGAATTTCGTGAGCACCCAGGGCTGCGTGTAATATGAGGGTGCGTCTGGTGGCAGCAGCTTGGCGTACTTCGCCAGCATGCCGAAGCCGGAGACCAGGCTAATAACGAGGCCGATGCCGTGCCACATCATGGCCTTCTTGGCCCCTTCGCTGGAGAGCAGGCCGCCGAAGCCGATGAAGACAAAGATCAGGCCGATGAGATGGAGGAAGTGGTAGGTCTGGAGGGACATGGGGGGAATCTGTGGCCCAAAGAAACGCCCGCCACAAGTGCGGCGATGCGTTGATTTTAAGATCGGAATCTGAACCTATTCAGCGGCTCCCACCTTCTCACCGGCGAGCTTGGCAGCGCGTTCGGCGAGTTCGATGTGGAATTGCTCGGGTGTAGGGGCCTCGCCCAGTGTGCGGGCGCGGGCGAACCAATCGGCGAAGATCTCGCCATTCTTGCGCTCGGCTTTGAAGGCTTCGAGCAAGGTGCGGACCTTGACGGGCACGTCTTCACCGAGGACGGATTTGTATTCGAGACCAGCGAGGCGATTCCCACGGATGCTGCCGCCGACGAACATGGCGTACTTGTTTGGCGAACGGCCGACGAAGCCAAAATCGGCATTGTAGGGACGACCGCAGCCGTTCGGGCAGCCGGTCATGCGGAAGAGGATCGGCTCGTCTTCGAGACCTAGTTCGCGCAGTGTTGCGTCGATTTTGTCCATGAAGCCGGGCAGGACGCGCTCGGATTCGCTGAGGGCGAGGCCGCAGGTCGGCAGAGCGACGCAGGCGTGGGCGACCTTGCGAGCGCGGGTCATGCCGTCGCTGTGGACGACGCCATGCTTGGCGAGGATGGCATCGACGGCGTCTTTCTGCTCGGGAGCGATGTCGGCGATGATGAGGTTCGTGTTCGGCGTGACGATGAGAGGCAGGTCGAGCGTCTGGCACAGTTCGGTGAAGGCGCTGCGGTAGTGCGGGCCGTTTTCACGGTCCACGATGCGGCCCATGCTGACATGGACGGCGCAGTAGAGTTTGCCATTGCCCTGCTCGTGCCAGCCGAGGTTGTCCTCGACGCTGTCGAATTTCAGTTCTTTGGCGGGGAAGGTCTCGATGCCGGGCAGGCGGCGGACGACTTCGGCGCGGAAGCCATCGATGCCCATGGACTCCACGGTGTATTTCATGCGGGCGTTTTTGCGCTCGACGCGGTTACCGTGGTCACGCTGAGTGGTGACGATGGCCTCGACGACATCGACGACATTGGCACGCTTCGCGTAGAGCAGCGGCTGGCCGAGGAAGGGGCGTGTGCTGAGCTGACCGTGGCTCATGCCAAAGCCGCCGCCGACGACGAGGGTGTAGCCTTCGACTTCACCGTCCACGACATGCGGCACGAGGCCCAAATCCTGCGAATAGACATCCACGTCATTGCAGGGTTGGATGGCGACGCCGATCTTGAATTTACGCGGCAGGTAAAGCTGGCCGTAGATGGGATCGTCGCCTTCGGGAGCCTTCGTGACCTCACGCACGGCCGGATTGACCTCGGGGTCTTTGATCCACTCAGGATCGACCTTTTCGCCGTCGAGCCAGATGTCGGCATAGGCGCTGGAGCGCCAGAGGAAGCGCTGGCTGATCTCTTCGGTGAGCTTTTGCGTGTCGGCGTGCACAGTGTCCTTGATCGGCGCGGCAGGGCCCATGGTGTTGCGCACCACGTCGCCGCAGGCACCCATCGTGGAAAGGCCGCTGTGGCAGACGTTTTGGATGACTTCCTTCAGTCCGCCTTTGAGCACGCCGTGGAGCTGGATGCCCTGACGGTTCGTGAGGCGCATGTTGCCGAAGGCTTTGGTGCAAAGATCGTCGTGGATCATCCACTGCTTCGCGGTGATGCGGCCGCCGGGCATCTTGCTGCGGATCATGAAGCTCCAGGCCTTCTCCTGCTTGGCCTTGCTGCGCTCGGCGCGGACATCGCGGTCGTCCTGTTGATAAGAGCCGTGGTGCTTGAGCAGGATGTTCGATTCGTCCGGGATATTCGGCGTGCTGGTGTCAGCGAATTGCTCAGCGAGTTGTCCGCGGAGGCCTGCGGAGGCGAGTTTGATGTCTTCGACGGAGGCTTTGCTCATAAAAATGGGGGGACGTGGAATGGGGGGCGGCAGACTGGACTAAAATGCCATGAAAGCAAGCTGCGGCAAGAGTTGTTATCAATAAAGTCTATCGGTTTTATGTAGAATCGTATTGGCGATGTCATTGACCCATGGCCCTCAAGCCCGCACCCAGAGCGTTTCCAAGCCCTTCGCAAAATTAGCTAGGCAAAACGCTTTTTTGATCGTTTCCTAGGTCACTGCCATGACCCACCGCCTTCTTCTCGCCCTCGCTGTGCTCACTAGCACAGCCTCCGCCGTCGATTACCGGACCCAGATCTCCCCGATCTTCCGCAACAAATGCTACGCCTGCCACAGCGTGACCAAAAAGGTCAAAGGCAAGCTGGCGCTGGATGACAACAAGATCACCGAACAGATCGGCGCTGGAAAACACATCATCCCCGGCGAGCCGATGAAAAGCACGCTCTTCATCAGTTGCACCCTGCCGGATGATGACACCGACGTCATGCCCCCGGATGGCAAAAACCGCCTCAGCGACGCTGAAGTGACCACGCTCAAAACCTGGATCACCGAAGGTGCCGCCCTCGCCGCAGGGGCTGCCGCCCCGGCCGCCGCTCCGACAGCCTCCGCTCCCGCCACCGGGGGTGACGGACCGCTGCTGAAGTGGACCACCAGCGACGGCAGAACCAAGGACGCCCACTTCATAGGCCTGCAAGGCGACAGCGTCCTGCTGAAATTCCCCGACACAGGAACCACGCACATTTTCCCGCTCGCCAAGCTCTCCGCTGAAAGTCAGGCGCAGGCCAAATCAGCGACGAAGTAAGCCCTCACGAAATCATTTTCTCACGCCGCCATCCGGTTGAAACCGGGTGGCGGTTTTATTTTACCCCAGCACAAACGCCGACTCCGCCACGCGCTGACCGTTGATCTGCAACTCAACACGATGCCTGCCGGGATGATGCTTCCGCGTGGTGAAATCACGGATCACCTGACTCTTGCTCAGTTCAAGCGTGCCATGTGCTGGCAGGTCGGCCACGGTCCACTTGAAGACCTTCTCAGCGCTCACGCCACGCGCCTTCATGTAATGAATGACGTAATCTACCGCCAGCCGTTGTGCTTTGCGACTGGAGGAGGTGATCACTGCTGTGAGCGTCAGCCTGTCACCGAGGGCAAGACGTGGGGGAGCCGCTTGCAGTGAGGCTGTGACTTCGGCTTGGTTGCCAAACCCGAACAGCTTCAGCGCCCGTGGATGCCCGCGCTTGATCAGCGTGCGGCAGGCGTGCTTGGCGATCCAGCGCAAGTGCTCGCGTTCCAGATCCCAGGCTTCGAGAAGCTGCAAAACGAACTCTGGATGATCTTTCGTGATGTCGTTGAGGTGATTCGCCACCGAGCGCCGCACAAACAGTGAATCGTCATCCTTCAACGCCTCAAGAATGGCGCTCGTGGGTGCGGGATCACGCACCAGCGCCTGCAACCGCAGGCCCCACGGCAAACGTGGCCGCGAACCCTCGCTGGCAAGGCGGCGGACCTTCTCATCCGGGTCCGCAGCCCACACTCGCAGCGTTTTGAGAGCACGCTCCTGATCGGCGAGGATGAACGGCCTCACCGCAAACTCGGCAGAACCGAACCCAGTGAAAAACCGCAGCGCCTCCATGGAAAAGTCGAAATCAGCGCGTCCAAACGTGGCAACAAAGTCGCAGAGGAAAATGGAGACAAACTCATGCCCGAGCTTCGGTGCGAGCTTTTGCAGCCCACGCACCTTCTGCTGAAACGAGCCCGGCAGTGCCGCATCCACTGCGACGGCGCATTGATGCAGACGTTGCATCAACGAACGCTCCGATAACCCGCCAAGCACGAGCTTTAGAAAGACTTCCTCATCAAACTTCGGCGCGAGCGCGGCGAGTTCGCGGCCGATGGCCCGATAGCGAGCTTCATCGAACCAGTCTTTGAGTTGGGGTGGGTGGGGTTCGTCGGACATCGCTGAAAAAGTCACTTCATCTTCGCAAACGCCGCGCGGATTTGCTCCAGGTGACCGATCATGAGCACGACCTCGTATTCAAACACGACTCCAGGCTTGAGTGAGAAGGTCTGGATCGGCGCGAGGTAGCTGCAATCCCCCAGGTTACCGTTTCGCACGCGGTAGCAGGTGATTTGTGACGTGTGCGGCATGGACAGGCCGATGCCATGGTCTTTTGAATCCACCCACGCGCACCACGGCTCGCTGACCTTAAAGTATTCGTTCGGAAAACCGGGTTGTTGGCGTGTGAGCTTCGTATCGGCGCCCATAAACACCAGCGTGTCGAGCTTTGGCGTCACAAACAACGCGGGAAGCTCCTGGTGCCTCGGTTTGTGCGCTTGCGTGCCCGTGTAGCTCATCTTGAACTTGAATCGCGCCAGTCCGCCATCCAGCCGCAGCCATTCCTCCATGATGCACTCGGGCGTGAAGGCTCCGCTGGCCCAATGACGCGGTTTCGTCTTCGCGTAGAAGCTCGTGGCATCGGATTTCGTCGCCACGACCTCCGCCGGCTCGTTTTTCCAGCTCCCGCCCTGCACCGGATTGTAGCGCCACGGCTTGCCGTTCCAGTTGCTGCCGTCCTCATCGCCATAATACGACTGCTGCACATAGCGGCCCACGTCATAAGCGTTGAGCAGGTTCTCCTGCGTGCCCGATTTCGAAAACCAACCGATGCAGGCCCCGGCGTTCAGGTTCACACCGAGCCGGACCTCGCCGTTGTCGAGGTAATGCCAGTTCTCGGCCGCCTGGACCGGCAGGCCCAGCGGCAAGAGTGCGATAATGAAACATTTGAGTGACACCCTTGCAGCCTCGCGGCATCTCGCCAAATGCGCAAGCATGCCCGCGACTTCACGCCGACTCCACGCCTTCACTGAATCCGTCATCCGGGGGATGACGCGCCTCTCAAACCAACATGGCGCGATCAATCTTTCCCAAGGCTTCCCCGACTTCAATCCGCCAGAGGAACTGCTCACGGCGCTCGAACGTGCCACTCGTGGTCCGTTTCATCAATACGCCGTCACCTGGGGGGCGCCGCGTTTCCGGCAGGCGCTGGCGCGGAAGATCACGCATTTCTCCGGCACCCCGGTCGATCCTGATCAAAACCTCGTCGTCACCTGCGGCAGCACAGAGGCGATGATGTGCGCCATGATGACCTGCTGCGAGCCGGGAGACAAAGTGATCGTCTTTTCGCCGTTCTACGAGAACTACAGTGCGGACGCGATCTTGTCTGGTGCAGAGCCGATTTACGTCCCGTTGCATCCGCCACAGTTCGGCTTCGATCCCGCGGCATTGGAACGCGCTTTCGCGCAGGGAGCCAAGGCCATCATCGTCTGCAATCCGTCGAATCCGACGGGAAAAGTCTTCACGCGCCAGGAACTGCAATTGATCCTCGATCTCGCCGAAAAGTACGACGCCTTTGTCATCACGGACGAGCCTTACGAGCACATCGTCTATGCGCCGCAGGAGCACGTTTACATGCACTCGCTGCCCGGAGCCTCGGAACGCGTGATCGTGTGCAATTCGCTCTCCAAAACCTACTCCATCACCGGCTGGCGGCTTGGGTATGTGCAGGCCGCGCCACACATCATCGCGCAGGCGCGCAAGGTGCATGACTTCCTCACCGTGGGTGCCGCTGCACCGCTGCAAGAAGCCGCTGTGGCCGGTCTGGAGCTGCCAGACAGCTACTACCACGGACTGCGAGATCTCTACACCGCGAAGCGCGATGTCTTCCTCCATCACCTCCGAGCCACCGGCCTGCCCTTCACCGAACCGCAGGGCGCTTATTACGTCCTGCTCGACATCTCATCACTCGGCTTCCAAACCGACACCGAAGCCGCCGAATGGTTCGTGCGCGAGATCGGCGTCGCCGGAGTCCCCGGCTCCAGCTTTTTCCGGGAACCCGAGCATCGCTTCATCCGCTTCCACTTCGCCAAGCAGGTGGAGACACTGCACGCGGCAGGAGAAAAGTTGTTGAAGGTGGCACAGGGGCGGTAAAGCCCAAGATCGCTGATGATTGAGACGGCGCAGCCGGCGGGTGCCGAGTAGCGAGGCCCCGCCATGCCGTTACGTCGGCGGTTTCGAACGCGGTCGTTGCACCAGCCATGGCTGCATCCGCTGCCCTGAGAAGCCGCAGCAGCCAGGCTGGGACTGTGCAGACCCAGCGTGCGAGTGAGCATCCACCGCGAGGCGCATCCGGGCCCCTCGCGGTTGCGAGAAATGGACTTGTTGCCTGCACACAGGGGGTGAAAAGATAAGCGAGAAACTCATGCAAGTCTTCGGGAGGTCATGCCCAATACAACCGCTTCATCAAAAAACCTCTCCTCAAAAAAGAGGCGCCCTTTGTCTGCCGATTCACTCATGGCATCCTGCCACTCACAGCCATTCCTGCGCCAGATCGAGCGCCGACATGCCCCGGCCCACCAAAAGCCATGTTTTATCAGACATTGGATGGGGTGCTTATGTCGGACCCTGGTCGTGAGGCTCACTGGCACTGGGGCTTTCCTTTGGCTTGCTGCAAGCATTCAGGCTCACCCTCGCATGGTGAGTTTTGATTACCCGGATTGTCGCTCTTGCCATGTCGCAGTCCAGGGCCGCGGTTTGCTCAATGGCCTGGGCCGGAGTGTTGATAGGGAGCAAAGTCTGTCTCAAACAGACGCTACCGGTGTGTTGCTCGGGAGCCTCATTGATCCCAAATACAGTGAAGCCAAGTGGAAAGGGAAGTTTGGCAATGTGCTGGCCGATTTCACCACCACGACACGCTTCAAACGCAATGTTTCATCCGACCAATCGGATCGCACTTTGGCTGCCATTTACCGGCAAATCCTCTTTCTTGGCTCTGAAAGTCGGCTCCGCATCAACACCGAGCTGGGGTTCCTCGATTCAGGGCTCAAGGATCTAGCCTTCGGCTCGGATACCGCTTTGCTTGGCGGCGACTCATTTTTCTTGAAGAAGCTGACCCTCGACTATCGCATGAAAAATGAAGGTGGGCAGGGCGGCAGTGAACTCTCCATCGGACGTGACTACCTTCCCCTTGGACTCCAACTCGACGATGTGACCAGTTACTTCCTCGCACTGAACCGAAACGGGATTTACGACTACCCGACCCAGCTCAAATACTTTACCTGGAGGAAGCGCTGGCTTGCCTCCGTCTTTCTCTTCGCCCCTTCTTTTGATGAAAACATCGCCACGACTCAGGAATACGGCACCGGGTTCATGTTTGAATACTATGTCAGAGACAGCTTCGTCGTCGGTTTGCAGAGCCTGCTGGGCTGGTCTGACCCATCTGACCGCTCTCGTTCTGGCATCTTTCTGCGCTGGGGCATCAATGAAAAATGGGCCCTGCTGGCGGAGTCAGATCTCACCACCGACTGGGGGCGTGAATCCGCGGGCAACGGTCACTCACTCCACACGTCGTTCCTCCAAGTGTTTTACCATCATCGGGAGTGGCTCGTTTCAAGTGTCGCTGGGAACTACGCCCACGTTGATGATTTGAGGGGTGGAGAGAATCATTTTTTCCTGCGCTACACCCTCGCCGCCCGCATCAACCGAAACCTCACCCTCGGCTTCAGTGCCGTTACCGGTGACAGTCAACGAAATCTGTCATCAGGCAACGAAGCGTCCGCATTTGTGGCCGTCAAATTTTGAGACCTAGCAACGCTCCTCGCACGCCGGCTCCGCTCCAAAGCTAAAGCCAACCAGGCCCTGTTTGCGGAGGTCTAAGCACCGCTCGAGAAATGAGTGTCAGGGGCAGGCAGTCTAACCCCCGTTTCCTGATGCGGCCAAACCGCGGTTTGATGCGGCCACACCACGGTTTGATGATGTGAAGCCACGGTGTGGTGGCGTCAAACCCAGGCTTGGCGGCACCAGACCACGGTTTGGAACGGCCACACCATGGTCTGATGCGGCCACACCATGGTTTGATGATGTGAAGCCACGGTGTGGTGGCGTGAAACCCAGGCTTGGCGGCTCCAGACTATGGTTTGGGACGGCCACACCCTGGTATGGCGTGGGGAAACCTGGGTTTGGTGCGACCAAACTTCGGTTTGGCGGCGTGATAAGCCGGCTGCGGCGTTAGCGGTTTGAAATTCCTTCGAGGCGTTTCAGGCGACAGAGGACGTGAGACAGGCAGCCTGCCTGTTCTTTCCGATCCCCACAGGCTGGCAGCCGGTTTCACACGATCGCGCTCCAGGCTTCGGTTCAGCGGGCGCGGCGTTTCATCTCATCGCTCGCCTTGTCGAGAATGCGGCGCTCCTCGGCGCTGAGGCTGTGCATGCCCTCGCGGCTGATCTTGTCGAGGATGTCATCGACGCTGGGAGCGGGTGGCGTGGCGGGTTTCGTGGCTTTGGCGAGCTTGAAGGCCGGTTTTGGCATGGAGGGCAGCTTCAACTCGCCGGTTTCATAACGGATGAAGGCGTAGGCGGAACCGACGTTGGCGGCGAGGAGCAGCAGCGAGAGCCAGTCACGCGAGGCGAGGCTGCCCAGGGCGTTCAAACCCACAAAAACGGCTGCCAGCACCCAAGCGTCAAGGGTCAGGATGAGGATGCTGATCTTCGCCCGTGGATACAGCGTGGCGAAGGCGATGAACACGCCGAATTCGAGCTGCAAAATGCCCGCGCAACCCGGACCGCGAATGCCGAGCAATCCCAGCACGGTGATGAGCAGCGGCGAAACGAGCAACAGCAGCAGCAACATCCGCACAAAGGCCCGGCGGCCCAGATGCCGCTCCACGGCCTCGCCAAAGCTCCACAGCAGGTAGCAGCCGATCAGCGTCCACAGGCTGGGCGGATTGAAGAGCACATAGGTGAGCGGCGTCCAGAGGTGCAGCTCGCCAAAGGCCCGGTCGAAGGTGAAGACGAAGTGCCGCATCAGATCGTAACCGAGCACGGCGGTGACGATCATGCTCGCCGCGGCGACGAGCGCGATGATGGCGGCGAGATAAACCGGATGCTGCTTCCACCACGTCAGTGGCAGGCGGTCTTGGGATTCGGGGAGCCAGGAGTTGAACATGTTGTTTGAGAGGAAGGAACCACTAATCGGACACTGATCCGCACTAATTTTCAGATTCAGAATTCTGGCATCAGTGTCCCATGAGTGAGGATTAGTGGTTAAAAAATGCTGCTTTCTTATTTCCGCAGCCGATCCACGAGCACGGCGGCGAGGATGACAAGCCCAAGAACGATTTTCTGATCGTTGCTGCCGATGTTGGTGAGGTTCATGCCGTTTTGAATCACGGCGATGATGAAAGCGCCGATCAAGGTGCCGGGCATCGTGCCTTTGCCACCGCTCAGACTGGTACCGCCGACCACGACGGCAGCGATGACATACAGCTCATACATTTGACCGTAAGTGGGCGATCCGCTCTTGAGCAGCGAGGCCGTGACCACGCCGCCCAGACCGGCGAGCAGGCCACAAATCACATAGGCGATGAGAATGACGCGTTTCACCGGCACACCGGAGATGAACGCGGCCTCGGAGTTGCCGCCGACGGCGTAAAGATGCCGCCCCAGGCTGGTTTGCGTCATCACCCCATGCGCCACACCATACAGCAGCAGCATGAGCACCACGGCGTTTGGCAGACCGAGCAAATCCGACCCACGACCGAGCCACACGAAGGAGTCCGGCACCTGATAGACAGATTGATTGTCCGCCAGACGATAGGCCAGGCCGCTGCACACCAGCATCATCGCCAGCGTGACGATGAACGGCGGCATGCGCAGGCGCGTGATGAACATGCCGGAGATCCACCCAAACACACCGCACAAGGCAATGCCGCCCACTCCAGCGATCAACATCCCTCCTACACTCGCGCTCGTGCCTTCAAAGCAATCCCGCACCAGCAGCGTCGTGACGACAGCGGAGAGCGCGATCAGGCTGCCCACACTCAAATCAATGCCGCCGGTGATGATGACGATCGTCAGGCCGATGGCGAGAATGGCGATGACCGCGATCTGATTGGCGATGTTGAGCAGATTGTCAGCCTTGAGGAAGATGGGCCATGACTGCGGCTGCGGTTTGAGCACCTGCGTGTTTTTGAGCGCCGGGAAGTCGGCACCAAGATCGCTGAACACCAGCCACGCCGCCGTCGCTTGATTGCAGGCGATGACATCGAGGCCGCCGGAGGCGGCGGCCCGTTCCAAAGCCGCGCGGGCGTCTTTCGGCTCGCCCTGCACGATTTCGGCCCGAGAACCGAGCGCGGCGTTCAGAGCCTCGGCAAAAGCGCTGTCCTCGGCCTGCGGACGCACGACGATGAGCACCTTCGCGCCCGGAGCGATCTGCGCGGCCAGTTGCCGCGCCGCAGCAGCGTCTTGCGGATGCTGCTCCGTCCAAGTGACGACGCTGAAGAAGGCGCACAGCAGCAGCAACGCGAGCAGCATGCCCGAACCGGCAAGGTGATGGCGGAGAAAGGCAAAGAGGCGGCTCATGCGATGGCGTGGATCATGCGGGCTGGAAGAACGCGGTTCAAGGCCACAGACGTTCAGCCGTGAGTCCCAAACTCACGTTTCACGGCGTGATCACACACGCATAGGCTGCGGTGTTGGCACCGGGCATGGAAACAACCACCGGCTGGTGTGTGTCCCGTGCTTCGAGGGTGCCGAGCACGAGTTGCAGGGCGGAGGATGCGCCCATGCTCTCGCCGAGGATGAGTTTCGGACTGCGCACGGTCTGCCAGTGCGCGCCAGACCACGCCGCCTGCTCAGCGCGGTCGATGCGGTGGATGCCGCAGTGGTCGTCGATGAGAATCGCGGCGCCGGTGAGTTTGGCGCGTGTTTGCGCCGCGAGATCTGGCAGCAGGGCAGCGCGTTCATCCCAGGAGATGTAGCAGAGCGGTCCGACGACCTCCCGCACCTGCGGCCCAGTGCTTTTGGCGGAAAGCAGCAGCGCTCCCGCGCCTTCGGAGGCGATGAGCTTCGGATGATAATAGGTGAGCGCCTCGGCGCTGAGCCAGTCGCATTCCTCAGCGGCGATGATCAGGCACTCTTCGACGATGCCGCTGCGAATCCAGAACGCGGCGGTGTCCAGCGCCTCCACGATGGCGTTGGAGCTGCCCACCAGCGTGCTGACGACACCGTCGATGCCGAGGAAGGAGGCGATGTGCGAGGCGGGCGCGTTGAACACGGTCTCCGGGAAGATGAGCGGGCTGGCCTGCGCGGGATTTTGCAGCACCTCGTTGAAGAAGCGGCCGGTGTAGTTCACACAGCCGTTCATCATGACGAACAGGATGCCCAAACCTGGTGGCAGAGCCGCAGGATCGTGCCCGGCGTCCGCCAATGCGCCGAGTGCGGCGGCCACGGAATAGCGGGTGATGGCGCTGGAGCGGCGCATGCGCGGATGCCGCGCCGTTTTGTCCGGCGGAGGCGGCGGCACGAGACGCACTGGGCAGGGCCAGGTCCGTTCATCGCCCGGACGTGCGCAATTGACGGTGGGCAGCGGATTTCCCTCACGCACGCTGCGCAGCAGATCATCTGCGCTCCAACCGGCGGAACTCACCGCGCCGACGCCGCGAATGTGGATGCCGTCGAGGTTCATGCGGTCCTCCTTTGCAGCACCAGCGTGGCGTTGGTGCCGCCAAAGCCGAAGGAATTCGTCAGCGCATGCTCGAAGCGGGCCGGGCGGAATTTTTGCACCAGATCAAAGCGCACGGCGGGATCCATCGTGCGCACATTCAGGCTGGCGGGCAGCCATTGGCCGCGCAGCGCCATGAGGCAGATCACCGCCTCGACCGCGCCCGCGCCGCCGAGCAGATGGCCCATGGCGGATTTCGTGGAGCTGACGGGAAGGGTGGAAACCGCGGCCCCGGCCCAGGCGGCGATG
>JAJTDU010000169.1 GCA_021298725.1 Verrucomicrobiaceae bacterium
ATCTCCATCCAGGACGCGCTTGATTACATGAAGCTGCCTGCCGGTCAGCCGATCAAGGGCACCAAGATCGACGTGGCCTTCATCGGCTCCTGCACCAACGGTCGTCTCAGCGACTTCCGCGAAGTGGCGAAGTACATCAAAGGCCGCAAAGTCGCTGCTGGCGTCAAAGCCATCGCCGTTCCCGGCTCGCAGATTGTCGATGTCCTCGCCCGTCAGGAAGGTCTCGACCAAGTCTTCAGCGAAGCTGGTTTCGAATGGCGCGGTGCCGGCTGCTCCATGTGCCTCGCGATGAATCCCGACAAGCTCATCGGCGATCAGCTCTGCGCTTCGTCCTCGAACCGCAACTTCAAAGGCCGTCAAGGCAGCCCCACCGGCCGCACCGTCCTCATGAGCCCCATCATGGTCGCCGCCGCCGCCCTCACCGGCAGCATCGCCGACGCCCGCGAGGTGTTCGCGATCGCGGGTTGATTCACCCCTTCACGACGAGGGCGGATTCGCGAGAATCCGCCCTCTGTTGTTTGATTCGATGAATCTAGAACCACCGACGAAGCGGATGTGCTTCGCATGACCGGATTTTTTTGAATTCATCTTCCTGAAATGCGATCGACAGCAGAATAAAAATCCATTCTGCTGTCACCATTCTCCTGTCTGAATCGGTTTATCCCAAAGCACAAATCGTCCGGATTTGCCGTATGGCAGCCGTTCCGTGAAACTCGTGGCTCTCCTTCTGGCACTCATCCTCCTCTCGCTGCTGGCGCTCAACGCCTGGCTGATGTCGCCCACGAAGCTGCAATGGCAGTTGCAGCTTGTCACGTTGGAGTTCGGGCACTGGCTGGCACTGCTGTCGCTCGTTTTGATCTATCCGGCGGCGCAGACTTCACGTTGGTTCGCCTTGCCATGCCTGCTGCTCGTCTGCGTCTTCCTCATCCCGGCCTTGCAGGCCTCCCGCGTCGCCAAAGCGCAAGGATTGGCCTTTTCCTGGCTGCGCTTGTGGCTGCCGATTCACACCCGCAAGTTTGAAGTCCACCACGAACGCCGCACCTACTGGCAGCAGGGCGATGAAGCGCTCGACATCGTGATCTATCGGCCGATCGGAGCCGACCAAACGCTGCCTTGCTTGCTCATCGCCCACACCGGTGGTTGGGACAGCGGCGATCCTGGCGAGTTCATCGGCGCAAACACCGAACTGGCCTCCCACGGCTACATTCTCTGCTCCTACGGCTATCGTCTCGCGCCCAAACATCCTTGGCCTGCTCAAGCCGATGACACCCGCCATGCATTCGCGTGGATTCGTGAACACGCCGCCGAACTCGGCATCGACACGAGTCGCATCGTCCTCATGGGGCGTTCCGCGGGTGCGCAAATCGCCGCTGCCTGTGCTTATGGCATGCCTGAACTCGGCGCTGGTGGCTGCATCTCGGTCTATGGCACGCCGAACATGCATCTCGCGCGCGAATGGTCCGTGCCGGACGATCTGCTCAAATCGCTCACGCTCGTCCGCCAATACATGGGGGGCGATCCGCACGAAGTCCCCGCAGCCTACCGCAGTGCTTCCGCCACGACGTTTCTCGATCAGCACAGCCTGCCCACGCTGCTGATTCACGGCACGCTCGATTCTCTCGTCGGCATCGGCCACAGCCGCCGCTTCACCGCATTGCGTGCGGGGCGTGAGGACCATCACTTCCTCGAACTTCCTTGGGGCACCCACGGCACCGATTACTTCCCCTCCACGCCCGGTGGCCAGCTTTCCATGGCCGCCATCGTCCGCTTCATGGAACGATTCGTTCATGGTGGCTCGTAGTGGAGCGCGGACTTCCAGTCCGCAGCACTCCGCCACACCCAGCGCTCCATGAAATCATACGGCCTTCTTTTCTGCCTCGCAGCATCCTGCTCCTTTGCAGGCGATCTCCAGCTCACGCTTCCGCCCGTCGTTTACGCCACGCCAGACGTGCCGATGAGCCTCTACCACGACAACCTCGTGCTCACCGAGACGCCGCAGGACTATCGCTTCGAGTTCGAGTGCCAACTCGGCACCCACGATGCCCGCCGCTGGACCGTGAAGCCCACGGACGCCGATGTGGGTGACCACCCGCTTGCCATCACCGTTAAAGACGCTAGCGGCAAGGTGTTGGAGCAGGGTAAGACCACGCTGCACATCTCCCCTCGCAAAGCAGGAGCCGACCAAACCCTGCGCCTCCTTATCGTGGGCGACAGCCTCACGCACGCCGCCGTTTACTCGAACGAGATCGCCAACCTGCTCTCCCGCTTTGCCCTCCGTCGCGCATGAAGGCTACGGCGGCTGGGCGTGGGCCACCTTCCTCACCAAATTCACTCCCGAAGCCCCCGGCGTCACTGCCGGACCGCTCGCCCGCAAAGCCACCAGCCCCTTCATCTTTCCCGCTGCCGATGGCAAAACCGGAGTCTTCGATTTGAACCGCTATTTTGCCGAGCATTGCGACAACCAGCCGCCCGATGTCGTCACCTTCCTCCTCGGCATCAACGACTGCTTCGGAGCCGATCCCACCAAGCCCGACGCCACCATCAATCGCGTCCTCGACAACGCCGACAAACTCCTCGCCGCCTTCCACAAGGCCGCGCCCAAGGCCATCCTCGCTGTCGGTTTGACCACCCCGCCCAATGCTCGTCAGGAAGGTTTTACCGCCAACTACCAGGACAAATACCCACGCTGGGGCTGGAAGCGCATCCAGCACCGCATCGTCCAGCTCATGCTCAAGCGCCTCTCCAATCGCGAACAAGACGGCATCCACCTCGTCCCCACCGAACTCAACCTCGACCCCGTCGATGGTTACCCCAACAACAACGGCGTTCACCCCAACCCCGTCGGCTACGCGCAAATTGGCGCGAGCTTTTACTCGTGGATGAAGTCGAAGTGGTGAATTCATGCCGGTCTGCCCGTCTGCACACACTGGCTGGCCTGCGATATTGACAATCTCAGTGTCATCGAACATTTCTCTGTCATGGCAGCAATCATCTCGGCTCCAAAATCCTGGGTCGCCTCTGTGGGGAAGTTGTCCCTTCCCCGGCGGGCGGACCGACGCTTGCAGACGTTGATGGATCGTAACAATGAAGGATTGCTCACCGTCGAGGAGCGCAAGGAAATGGCCTCCCTGGTCGAGTGGAGTGAAAACGTCTCGCTCCTCCGGGCGCAGGCGTTGCAACTTCTTGGCCCTGACGGCGTCGATTCCTGCCAGCTCGACCTTCAGCACCTCCCGGTATAAGAACACTAGCGCATTGAGGGCTTGGTTTTGGGATGCAGCCGCGAGCTTACGGTTCACCGCCAAGTTTGTCAGAAATGCCGTCACCTCCTCCGTGCCCATTTCCGCTGAGCAAGTGGCGGCGGAAGCCACGAGACAGACTGCGACAAAGGAGCAGCCCTGGAGCGCAGCGGAAGGGTGAAGGAGCCGGAGAAGGCGACTGAATCAATGCCGCATCTTGCCGCTAACCTTGGCCTGGAAGCGCACATACTGCTTAGACCACTGCACATACGACAGCTCCGTCTGCCTGGAACCGAGCGGCGGCGGCAGCCGCGAGATAGACTGCGACGAAGGAGCCGCCCTGGAGCGCAGCGGAAGGGTGAAGGAGCCGGAGGAGGCGACTGAATCAATACTGTTTCAGACGGATCGTGCCGCGCAGGCGCTCCTCAAGACTTGGCTCAGGGCTTGGAATATTCACACATAGATTTTACCCTCCTATGTTGGAGTAAAGCCACATTTTTGTTGCCGCACTCCAACATAGGAGAGTAAAACGACACCCATGGACCCTCCAGCCTGTACTTTTCCCACCAAACTGTCGGATATAAAGGCGCTGACAAACCTCACGATCTGTGAATGATCTGCAATGTTCGGCCAAGAACACAGCGGCATGATCCGACTACTTCGAGCTTTTCAGATGTTGGTGCTGATTGGGAGCCTTGGGGTTCTGATCCTGATCGTGATCTACTGCACACTATTCTCTTCGGGGCACACGGGGATCGAACCTCGATTCATTGGCTTACCATTCTTGGGAGTCCTCGCCGTTGGCATCATGAGTATCGCTTTCCGTGTCATACGTGGGTTTGCTTCGGGTGCTCTGATCGTTGTCGGGATCAGCGGCGTAGCCATCGGCCCCTTTATTCACGCGATGACCATCCTTATGCAGTATGACCTTTGGATAGAGGCAGGCATGCCCGAGCAGAACAGATTCACCGCGATTTGGATGCTTGCCTACGTTGGAGCAACCACGCTATTAATGATCTTCGTCGGTCGATCACTTTCGACCCAGCCTCACCGCCCTTCGCATCCCGATTCACTCACTGCATGAATGCCGCGACTCCCAGTTACCCAACCAAGGCCGAACAAAACGGATGCAGGCAACGGCTCGTATGGCATCTGTCGTGTCAGCAACGTCTTTCGCTCGCCGTCGCCTGATCCGAAGCGTTCGCCAATAATCAAATGACTCCTGGACCATCACTTATCGGAACATGGGTTGGCCTCCCCAAGGATTCTTGCATTCCAGCTAGCCCTCCAGAGTGCAGATGGCACGTTGTAGATGACTTCACCTGCGTTTACGAGCAGCAGACCGAAATGGGTTTAATGATCTCGTGGTTTCAGTATTGGCTCCACGAAGAGGGAATACTGAGATACCCGTTGAGCAAGACAACGAGAGCCATTTTCAAAAGTGGTGCCGAGTATGTGCCGCTTGCATTGGAAGATACTCACCTGACGATGAACGTATACAGATTCATTCGAGTCGCTGAGATGAACCTGCCTGAGCGAGTTGACATTTTTCCGGGGACTAGGCCGGATGAGAATGGAACTCCGATACCTCACTTCTTCAGGGACAGCATTTGCGAACACCTTCCGGCACCACCAAAAGGCGAACATTAAAGGGTGCATTGCTGCGAGCCTAAGCGAGCCAGCAAATGCCCCTGTCGTTGAACAAGCCCGACTCTAGCTCCTTCGCGGCCTTATGCGCTTTGTGTTGCGCGGTTGATGTCGGATTGGCTCTTGGACGATGGTTTGGAGTGGCGCGATGACTCTTGATCGTCGCGTGAGGTGCTCGTCATGACTTGGTTGTCATCGTTTTCGGCGCTCCGATAGCTCTTTTGGGGGGAAGCGGGATCAGTGTGCAACTGCATGACAAACAACCATGACTTTATGTCCGTTGGCCTTCTGTCAGCCGGTTGCAGCCTGACCCCGTTTACCTGAGGCGGGCCACAAGGCGATGATCACCGCTCCTCGACCCAGCCCGGTGCGGGATAGCTGCCGAGCGTTTTGACCTGCGCGGCGTGCTGCTCCAGGGCGGTGACGGCCTGCTGGATGGCGGGATCGGAGTGGTGGCCGCTGATTTCGAGGAAGAAGCGGGCCTGGGTGCCGCAGGGCGTGGGGCGGTTCTCGATCTGGCGGACGTTGATGTTCCGCGTGGCGAAGATTTGCAGCACTTCCATCAAGGCACCGACGCGATCCTTGGAATGGATCATGAGCATGGTGTTGTCGTTGCCGGAGGGCGGGCCGGAGCGGCGGCCGAGGATGATGAAGCGGGTCTGCGTGGCGTATTCACGCGGGGAGGTGGCGATGACGCGCAGGTCGTGCAGCTCGGCGCTCAAAGGCGTGCCGAGGGCAGCGATGGCGGGATTCTGCGCGGCGAGCGTGGCGGCGGCGCTGGAACTGGCGGACTCGATGAGCTGAGCGGTGGGGAAAGCCTGCGCGAGCCAGGGACGGCAGCGGGCGAGCATTTGCGCACGGCCATGGATCTCAGTGATGGTGCCGTGCGGACCCTGCGCCATGACGGCGGCGTCGGCCTTCCACAAAATCTCGGCGTAGATCTGCAAGGTGCTGTCGGCGAGATGATCGAGCGTGTGATGCACGGCGCCTTCGGTGGAGTGCTCGATGGGCAGCACGCCGTAGTCGGCGGTTTGCGCGGCCACACGGCCAAACACACCCTCGGTGCTGGCTTCGGCGAGGTATTCGACGCAGTGGCCGAACTTGTTCACCGCCGCCTGATGCGTCCAGGAGCCGGTGGGGCCGAGGTAGGCAATTTTGAGGCTGTCTTCCAAGGCGAGCGCGGCGCTCATGATCTCGCGGTAGATGGCGCGGATAGCACGCTCAGTGAGGCGGCCGTTTTGGGCACGATTGATCTCGGCAAGCTTGCGCAGGAGCTGGTCCTCACGGCCCGGCACATAGATGTCGAGGTCGTCCTTGCGCTTGATCTCGCCGACGGCATGCACGAGCTCGGCGCGCTCGTTGAGCAGACGCAGAAGCTGTTGATCGATGCTGTCGATCTTTTGGCGGACTTCATCGAGGGACATGGGCCGCAGGAGGGAAGGGGGTTAGGATGCTTCGGCAGCCGGTTCCACAGCCGCAGCCACCGGGGCCAGGGAAAGCTGATGTTCCTGCGGTTGATCGGCGGCGGTCGGGCCATCTTCGGCCGTGGGCAGCTTCACGCGGCGCAGTTCGGAGGCGTTGGGCATGTCGTCGAGGCTGCGCACGCCGAAGTGATCCAGGAAGGCCTCGGTGGTGCCGTAGAGCAGCGGGCGGCCGGGAAGATCGGCGCGGCCTTCGATTTTCATCAAGCCGCGGTCGATGAGCTGCTGCACCATCGCATCCACCGAAACGCCGCGCACGGCCTCGATGCCGGCTTTGGTGATCGGCTGGCGGTAGGCCACGATGGCGAGTGTTTCGAGCGCGGGCTGGCTGAGGCGCTGCACCTTCTTGCCGGGGTAAAGCGCACGACACCATTCGGCATACTGACCACGGGCGGCGATACGCCAGCCGTTGGCACGCTCGACGAGGGTGAAGGAGTGTTTCTCGGCCTCATAGCGGGCGATCAGCTCGTCCAGGATCGCGCGCACCTGCTCTTCGGTCGTGGCCGCCAGCGGGGCCACCCACTCAGGGATCACGACGTCCTCGCTGGCCGACTCCACGATGTCCTTGGCCGTGTCTTTGACGGCGGCGCACATCTGCGACACACCCAGGGGCTCCTGGGTGGCAAAAAGAAGGGCTTCTACAATCGAGATCAGTTCCATGACGCGAGCGGGCAATCTCAAGCGAGCCAGAAGGGCGAGTCAAGCCGGGGAACGCACTTCACCGGGCCGGTGGCGCCGCATTCCTTTGCCGCTGTTCTTGACACCCCCGCACCGCCCACGCTCTGATGGTGCGCATGGCCCTGCGTCTGGACACTGCCGTCATCCGAGGCGAAATCGACAACACCACGCGTGGAAACGTGCGGGTGATGCTCTGGCTCGTTGGTCAGGCGGAACCGATCGTGCTCGACCTGCGTGGTGATGCCTGGCGCGATGTCGCGGGCAGCCGGATCACCTTCACCCATCCGCGGCCGGAAGCGCAGGCGGCTGCCGCCGCGTTGCACCCGAAGCAGAAGGGCTACGTCGGCGACATCACTGCCTCGCAGAAGGTGAAGATCGAAGGGGAGAACGAGGATCTGGAGGGCCTGTTCGAAGAAGATGATGAAACAGAGGCCGCTTCAGAATGGCGAAACTCGCTTTATGTGGAGTGGTTCTCCGAGGAAAACGGACGCGTGTTCATTGAGAGCACCGACTTTGAGATCAGCGTCTCTGGATGGCTGTGGGAGATGGACGCGGCCGCCGAGGAGGCGCAGAAGATGACCAACCTGCACAGGATGCGCGGCTGGCTGGCGGGCATCATTCAACGTCCCGAGCCGAAGAATGACGAGGATGACGAGGATTTTGACGACAGTGAAGAGTCCTGGGAGGCGTCTCTCAAACAGTCCGATCGCCTGAGCGACGCGCACATGGAGGCACTGGAAAAATACGGCATGGACGGTCTGGACGATGACCGTGTGTCCTTCGTGATGGGCTGGGACCACAGGCTCGGCGGTGGCGTGGGTGAATCCGAGGTGGCTGACGATGGCGAGGCTTGGAAAGGCGGACCTGATGCGAGCGAACCGCAAGAGTTTGAAGAGGAGGGCTTCGACCAGTGGCTTCTAGAAGAGGAGTCCAAGGAGCAGCATCCGTTGCAAAAGCGGGCGCATGATCTCGTCATCCGCCTAATGACCGAGCTGGATGACGAGCGCTCAGAAAACGCTGAGACCCGCGATGGGGACACGGCGCTGGATCGTTTCATCCGCAACACGATGAACATCAGCGGCAAGCTGGCCGGGGCGCTCGGCATGCGCGGCTTTCCTGGTTCCTGGAACAAAGGCTACACGCTCGCCATCCTGCGCCGCTGCCTGAACTGGGCCAACGAGGCGCT
>JAJTDU010000018.1 GCA_021298725.1 Verrucomicrobiaceae bacterium
GATGTGGCAGACGTATTGGTCCTTCTCGCGGTCGTTCCAGATCACCTTCGACTCTGTGCCAGGAATCCATTGCAGCATGCAGCCCTGCTGCCAGTTCCATGCGTTCGATTTGCCGAGCGGAATCCATTGGTCGCCACTCTGGATGTCCACCATGCCGACCTCGATCACGTCATCCGCCGTCGGTGAGCGATGCTCAAAGCTAGCCTTGTTGCTGAGCACGAAGCGATTCGTCGGATCGAACTGGAGCTTGTCGTAATACGCGAACCAGTGGAAGCCCGGGCCTTTCGTGATCATGCGCGTCGGCGGGAACTTGGGTGCCTCCTGTCCGCGTGTGGCAAAGGGCGCGAGGGCAAGCGTGGAAAGAAACTGGCGGCGGCTGGGGCGGGGAGTCATGGCTCGGAAATTACGCGTGAGTCTCTCATTTGTTTTGGCCCTTGGCACTGGAATCTTGCGCAAGTGGCCAGCCCAGACGAATTCCTGCCATGTCCGCCGCCATTCCGAATGAAATGATTCTCGCCTCCGCAGGTTCGGGCAAGACGTGGCAGCTCACGAACCGCTTCATCGCGCTGATGGGCCAGCAGCTTCTCGCAGGCCAGGAGGTAACGCCGGAGCGCATCGTGGCGGTGACGTTCACGCGCAAGGCGGCGGGCGAGTTCTTCGATTCCATATTGGTGAAGCTTGCAAAGGCTGCTTCCAATGCCGATTTCGCCGCAAACCTCGCGGGTGATGAAAAAAACGATCCTGAGGCCAAGGATGATCCGCTGCGGCCGATTTTGCGGGCGTTGAAGCCGGCGGACTATCAGAAGCTGCTGCGCGTCTTCATCTCGCGCATGCCGCGTTTGTTCCTCGGCACGCTGGACAGCTTCTTTTCCGCCATCCTGCGCAGTTTTCCGGCGGAGTTTGGTCTGACGGGAGATTTCGAGATCCTGAGCGAGCATCTCGGCGGCATGGAGCGCGAGCGCGTGTGCCGCGCGGTGTTTCAACGCACGCTTCCTGGTTTCAAAGCCCGCACGGAAGGACTCGCCGCGCAGCAGGAGTTTCTGGAGGCGTTTCGCCGCGCCACCTTCGGCCGGGAGGAGTCCAGCATCCGTGCCGTGCTGGATCAGTTCATCGAGAACCAGCACGAAATCCTGCTGCATGCCGCCAACGGCGCGTTGTGGGGCAATGCGCAGGCCATCTGGCCGCAGGGTTGCCACTGGCTCGAAGCGCAGGTCGATCTGAAGGAAGCGACACGGCATCTGATGCAGCTTTTGGAGACGGCGGACACGCCTGACAAGGCCTGGGAGTTCTGGGAGGAGTTTCGCGACCAACTGGCCGACTACCAACCCGGCGGCAAGCTGATGAACCGCGTCGAGTTCTTTGTGAAGAAGGCTCTGGAGCAGTGGAGCGAGATCGAGGCAAAGAATTGCACTCTCACCGTGAACCGGCAGAAGCAGACGCTTGAAGGCCGCACCTGCGATGCCTTTGCGGCCATCATCCGCCACATCGTCGGCAGTGAGTTACGCGCACGGCTGGAGCGCACGCAGGGCGTGTGGGCCGTGCTGAACCAGTATGAGCAGACGTGGTCGCGCCAGGTGCGGCGTCGCGGGCGGCTGACGTTTCAGGACATGGAGCTGATCCTCGCCGGGCATGAATTTGCCGCCGGATTGCCGAAGCCGATGCTCTCGCAGGTGCCTGGCGAGGATGAGCGCCTGCGCATCGACTACCGGCTCGACGCGCGCTACGACCACTGGCTGCTGGATGAGTTTCAGGACACGAATCACATCCAGTGGTCGGTCATTCAAAACCTCATCGACGAAGCCGTGCAGGATACGAGTGACGAGCGCACGCTGTTCCAGGTGGGCGATGTGAAACAGGCCATCTACGCCTGGCGCGGTGGTGACACGCGACTGTTTGAAGACATCTACCAGCGCTACAGCTCCGAGACCGTCCAGCGCATCCACAAACGCCCGCTGAATGTCTCGTGGCGCAGCGGACACGATGTCATCGACATGGTGAATCGCGTCTTCGGCAATGCAACGGCGCTTGCTGAGCTGCAACTGCCGCAGGACACGATCAAACGCTGGCCCTGGCAGCCGCATCAGGTCGCGGGCATTCATGACACCATGCCCGGCCATGCCTTGCTGCTGCATCCGATTCCAGCCGAAGGCGAGAAAGTGACCGAGGAAGATCGCTTCGCGCTCACGCTCGGTCTGCTGGAGGAAATTCAGCCGGTGAAGCGCGGCCTGAGCTGCGCGATCCTCGTGCAGAGCAACAAAACCGGTCGCGAACTGGTGGACTACATCCGTGCGCATTCAAAGTCACGCATTCCGGTGATGTGCGAGTCGGAGATCGCCATCGCCACGGACAATCCGCTCACGCTGGCGCTGCTCAGCGTCATCAAGGCGGCCACGCATCCTGGCGACTCGATGGCGTGGGAGCATCTGCTCATGACGCCTTTCTGCCCGTTGCTGGAAGGCAAAACGCCGGGCCATCTCGCCCGCGAGGTTTTACAGATGATCTTCGACGAAGGCTTTGAGGTCGTGCTGTGGCATTGGACGCATGCGTTGGAGAAGATCGACGTGGCACTCGATGCCTTCAGCAAGCGGCGCGTGGAGGATTTCGCGCTGGCGGCGCGCTTGTTTGATCAAGGCGGCAGTCGAGATGCGGATGAGTTTCTCGCTTATGCGTCGAGTTACACCGTCCGCGAGCCAGACACGCACAACGCCGTGCAGGTGATGACGGTTCACAAGTCGAAGGGACTCACCTTCGACTGCGTCATCCTGCCGGATGTCGAAGGCAACAAGCTCACCGAACTGCGTCGCGGCATCGGCGTGAAACGTGACCGTGAGCGGCATGTGGAGTGGGTTTTTGACCTGCCGCCATCGGAGTTCGTGAAGGCGGATGACATGCTGGCCGCCTTCCGTGCCGATCAAGAGGCCGACGCGGCCTACGAGGAGCTGTGCAAGTTCTATGTGGCTCTCACACGCGCCAAGCATGCGAACTACATCATCGCCAAGCCGCCGAGTGAGAAGTCGCGGTCGAACAACTTCGTCAAACTGCTCGATCTCACCGTCGGCGCGGAGAAACAGTCGCCGCAGCGCGAGTTCGGCGGCGTGCAGGCCGAGGTGGTCTTTGAATCGAACACCCAGGCCACGAATCCACGCTGGTATGAGGTGCCAAGGAAGGGTGAGAAGCCTATCGAGGCGGCTCAACCCGAACCCGTCACCGTTGCAGGCCGGCAGCGTCCGGTGCGCCGCACGCCGAGCGGTTCGGAGACGAGCATCGTCACGGCTAAACAACTCTTCTCACGCGGCGGGCGCTTCGCCCGCTCTTATGGCACGCTGGTGCATGCATTCTTTGAGCAGATTGAGTGGTTGGACGAGGCTGACGATGCCGCGCTGTCTGCGCTGTGGTCCGCTCTGCCCTGTGTGGATGATGGTTTGAGAAGCCGGGCCGAGGAGGAGGTGCGTCGTTGCCTCGCTGCGCCGGAGGTGCGGGCCGTTTTGAGCCGTCCGTCGCCGCAGGCCGAGTGCTGGCGTGAAAAGCGCTTCGAGATCCTGCTCAAGGGCGAATGGCTCAGCGGCACCTTTGACCGCGTGATGATCGAGCCGCACCGCGCCACGATCCTCGACTTCAAAACTGACAAGCCTGATACCGATGAAGCCTTTGCCGCGCGTGTGGATGGCTACCGGCCGCAGCTTGAAACCTACCGCGAAGTGCTGGCCCGCATGACCGGACTGCCGCATTCACAAATCGCCTGCCGACTTCTCTTCACGCATCGACGCCGGGTGGTGTCGGTGTGAAGGTCATCTGTTCAGCAGGCACATCGAGTCCGAGTTTCGAGCCGTAGCCGAGTCCTTCGGTCCATGGCAGCAGCAGTTCCAGCACATCCGGGCTCTGAAAATGCTCTGGCTTCGTGTTGGGGTGTGGGAAGTAGATCAATCCGCTGATGGATGCCGCATCTTCGCGATGCACCACGACATCAAAGAACGAGAAATCCTCCGCCGGCTCGGTGGGATGCCATTTCACTTTCGGGAAAGTCCATTTCGACCGCAGTACACGATAGCTGAGCGGAGCGATGCTGACATTCAGCGTGCCCAGATGGTAGCAGCTCAAATCGAGTCCCCGCTCGCGAAAGAACGGCAACTGCATCCGCATCGTGCCGCCGGGGAAACGTGGATTGCCGTTGAGGCCCGACGCGACGCGGTGGCCTTGGACGATGGTGGCTGGGATCATGAGCAAAGCGGCTTTTTAAAAGCTGGGACGATGAAAACGATGAGTCACCAGACCCATTCCGGCGGTTCACCGCCGTTCTTGCGAGTCTCCTCTTCGATGAATCTGCGGTCCGCTTCCCATAAGAGGTAAAAGCCACCCCAAAACAGCACTGGTAACAGGAGTCCGAGCACGACCTTTTTCCAGTTTTCCTTCGCGAGCCCCAGGATCAGCCATGCGAAGCCCAAAACGGTGACGCCAATTCCGGCAACGAAGAGGAGCATCCAAATTAACATGAGATTCCTTGGAAGGTGTGGCTCAAAGATGATTCACGCCAGGATCTGCTTGATCACTTGGCACGGCTCCACGCCGGTGAGTTTGAAGTCGAGACCCGCAGCACGGAAAGACAGCCTTTCGTGATCCATGCCGAGCTGATGCAGGATCGTGGCGTGGATGTCGGCTACGTGGACTTCGTCTTCGATGATGTTGAAGCCCATCTCGTCCGTCGCACCGAGGGTGACGCCGCCTTTGATGCCGCCACCGGCCATCCACATGGTGAAAGCCTGCGGATGATGATCGCGGCCCATGCTGCGACCGAGCGACACGCTGGCCTCGACCATCGGCGTGCGGCCGAATTCGCCGCCCCAGACGACGAGCGTGCTGTCGAGCAGGCCGCGTTGTTTGAGATCTTTGATCAGCGCGGCGCTGGCCTGATCGGTGTTCTTGCAGTTGCTGCGCACGTTGCCTTCGACGTTGCTGTGCGCGTCCCAGCCTTCGTTGTAGATGTTAATGAAGCGCACACCGCGCTCGACCATCCGCCGGGCGAGCAGGCAGGCGCGGGCAAAGGACGGCACCTTCGGATCACAGCCGTAGAGTTCGAGCGTGGCCTTGTCTTCCTTTGTGAGGTCCATCAGCTCCGGCGCGGAGGTTTGCAGGCGGTAGGCCATCTCGTAGTTCGCGATGCGTGTGGCGGTCTCGCCATCGCCATCGAGTTTCAGGCGGCGGTGATTGAGCGAGTTGATGAGATCAATCGTGTCCTTCTGCGTGCCAGCCTCGATGCCCGCAGGCGTGCTCACATTCAAAATGGGATCGCCCGAATTGCGGAAGCGTGTGCCGGAATACACGCTCGGCAGGAAACCGCTGCTCCAGCATGCCGCGCCGCCGCTGATGCCGCCGCCGGTGCTCATCACGACAAAGCTCGGCAAATCCCGCGACTCCGCGCCGAGGCCATACGTCACCCACGAGCCCATGCTGGGCCGCCCTGGCTGCGAGAAGCCCGTGTTCATGAAAATCTGCGCCGGAGCGTGGTTGAACTGCGTCGTGCGGCAGGATTTCACGATGGCGATGTCGTCCACCACCGTCGCCAAATGCGGCAGAACCTCAGAAAGCTCCGCGCCGCACTGCCCGTGCTTCGCAAACTTAAAGCGCGGCCCCAAAACCGCCGCATCCGACCGGATGAAGGCATATCGCTGCCCTCCGATGACCGAGGGCGGCAGCGGCTTGCCTTCATACTTCGTCAGCATCGGCTTGTGATCGAAGAGCTCGAGCTGCGACGGCGCTCCGGCCATGAACATATGAATGACCGCCTTCGCCTTCGGCTGAAAATGCGACGACGCGGCCATATTGGGACGATTCTCCGCTCCATCAGCCGATTCCGCCAGCAATGAAGCCAGCGCGATCTTGCCTGTGCCGACGGTGCAATCTTGGAAGAAGTGACGGCGGGTGATGTTGGAGGTTTTCATGTCTGTGCATGAAAACATGCTGAAAACGGTCTTTCTGTCATCCAGCCGGCCCTGACACGGGGCATCCTCACTGGCCGACGGAATTTTGCCCTTAAAATGGCAGTAAAAAGCCGCCTTTCCGCATTTGCACTCAGAGCGAAAGAGCGCATTCTCCCAGCCCCCCCATCATGAGTGCCACATTGCCGTACCGCGCCAACGCGGATTTCCTCGAGTCCAAATACGTGGACTGGAAAAAAGACCCTGGTTCCGTTGAACCCCTATGGTCGTCGTTTTTTGAAGGTTTTGAGCTGGGCATGGCCCGTCTCGCTACCAAACCGGAGGCCGCTGGTGCGCCGCTTTCCGAAAAAACGCTGAACTTCCGCATGCGCGTCACGAACACGCTGCACAATTTTCGTGCTCTTGGACACACCGCCGCGCATCTCGATCCTCTCGATCCAGAAGGCCCGGAAATCCCAGCGCTTAGTCCCGCGGGCTTCGGCTTTACGGCGGACGAACTAGAGGAGGAGGTGCAGACTCAGATGTTCCGCAATGGTCAGCCCATGAAGCTCAAGACGATGCTGGCTGAACTGCGTCGTATTTACTGCGGAAAGACAGGTTTTGAGTTCATGCACATCCACCACCCGGAAGTGCGTGCTTGGCTCCTGGACCGCGTGGAGGGCCGTGATCTCGACGCGCAGCCTGCGGCGAAGGATCAGATCGATGCGCTGCGCTGGCTGCTGGAGGCCGAGTCCTTTGAGCGCTTCCTGCACCGCCGTTTCGTCGGCCAAAAGCGGTTCTCCGTGGAGGGCGGCGAGCCGCTGCTCGTGGCGCTGGAGACGATCCTGGAAAGCATGCCTGACACTGGCGGCAAGGAAATCGTGCTCGGCATGGCGCACCGCGGACGTCTCAGTGTGCTGGCGAATTTCCTGCGCAAGCCCTTGGAGTTCCTGTTCTACGAATTCAGCGAGAATTATGTGCCCAACATGGTCTCCGGTGATGGCGACGTGAAGTACCACCTTGGCTTTGAAACCGTGCGGCAGACCAGCGGCGGAGATTCCATCGGGGTGATGCTGGCGCCGAACCCGAGTCATCTGGAGGCCGTCGATCCCGTCGTCGAAGGCATGGCGCGCGCTCGCCAGCGTGCCCTGGGGGACACGAAGGACCGCAAAAAAGTCATTCCGGTGCTCATTCATGGCGACGCAGCCTTTGCCGGCCAAGGCCTTGTGGCCGAGGTGCTGAATCTTTCGCAGCTTCCCGGCTACCGCACGGGTGGAACCATCCACGTCATCGTGAACAACCAGATCGGCTTCACCACGATGCCGGAGGATGCGCGCAGCTCCGACTACTGCACGGACGTGGCCAAGATGATCGAGGCACCCGTTTTCCATGTGAACGGAGATAGCCCGATGGAAGTCATGGCTGCCACGAAGCTGGCGCTTGAATTCCGCCAGACCTTTGGTCGTGACGTCATCATCGACATCGTGTGCTACCGCCGCCACGGCCACAATGAAACGGACGAACCCGGATTCACCCAGCCGAACATGGCGCGCTCGATCGCTGCGCATCCTTCCACCGCGACGCTATTTCGACTCGATCTCGCCAGCCAAGGTGTGCTTGATGAGGCAGGCGCTGCCGCACTGCAACGCGAGCTGGAAGTTGAACTGGAGCAGGGCATCACCACCCTCGCTGAAAAAGACAAGAACGCCGAGGGTGGCAATCCCTTCGAAGGCAGCATGGCGATGCCGCAGCCGGCCTATGATTACAATCCGGTGAAGACCGGGGTGGAGTTGAAAAACCTCATGAAAGTCGGCGAGCGTCTGCTCGAAGTGCCAGAGGGCTTCAATCTGCACCCCACGATCTCGAAACGCTTCCTCGCGGCTCGCAAAAAAGCCATCGAGAGTGGTGAAGGCATTGACTGGGCCTACGCCGAGTCTTTGGCCTTCGGCACACTCCTCACCGAAGGCCACGGTGTGCGCCTCAGCGGCCAGGACGTGAGGCGTGGCACCTTCAGCCAGCGCCACAGCGTGTTTTATGATTCCCAAACACGCGAGCGGCACATCCCGCTGAATAATCTCCAGGACGACCAAGGGCGCTACTGCGTGTATAATAGTTTGTTGTCCGAGGCTGCCGTGCTCGGCTTCGACTACGGCTACTCACTGCTCGCTAGTAATCTGCTGGTCTGCTGGGAGGCGCAATTTGGCGACTTCGTGAACGGTGCGCAGGTCATCATCGACCAGTTCATCGCTAGCGCGGAGAGCAAGTGGCAGCGCCCGAGCCATGTGACGCTGCTTCTGCCGCACGGCTATGAAGGGCAGGGGCCCGAGCACTCCAGCGCCCGCTTGGAACGCTTCCTGCAGCTCTGTGCGGGTGGTAACATGCAGGTCTGCAACTTCTCCACGCCCGCGCAGTATTTCCATGCCTTGCGCCGTCAGCTCAAACGCAGCACGCGCAAGCCGCTCATCGTTATGACGCCGAAGAGCCTGCTGCGTCATCCGAAGTGTGTCTCCAAGCTCAGCGAGATGGCTGAGGGCACCACCTTTAAAGAAGTGCTCGATGACGACCAACTCCTCGCCTCACCGGAGCGCATCACGCGCCTCATTCTGTGCAGTGGCAAGGTGTACTACGACTTGCTGGAGTTCCGCGCCGAGAACAAGATCAAGAACGCCGCCATCATCCGCATCGAGCAGTTGTACCCACTGAACTACGAGATGCTGAAGGAGATCGTGGCGAAGTACCCGCGTGCGCAGAAGAAGTGGATCTGGTGCCAGGAGGAGCCGCGTAACATGGGAGCCTTCTACTACATCCGCCCGCGCCTTGAGGAGCTGTCCAACCACAAGCTCCGCTATGCCGGACGTGAACGCAGCTCCAGCCCCGCTGCAGGATCCAAGGCCATCCACACGCTCGAACAGGAGCATTTGGTCGAGACCGCCTTCAATTCCTGATCCCACCTAACGCAAGCTTTTCCAAACACACACTCCGTCATGCCCGCAGACATCAAAATCCCCGCACTCGGCGAATCCGTCGCCGGAGGTCAGATCGCCAAATGGCACTTCAATGAAGGCGACTTCGTGAAGGTCGGCGACATCCTGCTCACCCTCGAAACCGACAAAGTTGCCGCTGAAGTGACCGCCGAGGCCAGTGGCGCTCTGCACATTGGCAAACAGCCGGGTGATGATGTCGAAGTCGGAGCCGTGGTGGGGCAGATCGACGAAGCCGCCGCCGCCCCGGCCGCCAAGGCTCCCGAACAGCCGAAACCCGCTCCTGCGGCGGTCCCAGAGCCGAAACCGAGCAACATCACCGAATCCAAGGTCGTCCCGAAACCGGCGCCAGCCCCGGAACCAGCCGCCAAGGCTCCTGCTGCACCCGAAGGCCGCGTGACGCGCAAAAAGATGAGTCCGTTGCGCAAAAAGATCGCGGACCAGCTTGTCAGCGCCCAGCGCACCGCCGCCATCCTGACCACCTTCAACGAATGTGATATGAGCAACGTCATGGCACTGCGTTCCAAGCTCCAGGATGCTTTTGTGGCCAAAAACGGCGTGAAACTCGGTTTCATGAGCTTTTTCATCAAAGCCGTCGTCGAGGCGCTCAAGGCCGTGCCGCAGATCAATGTCCGCGTCGAGGGCGAGGAGATCGTGCAGCAGCACTACTATGACATTGGCGTCGCCGTGGGGACGGAACGCGGTTTGATCGTGCCAGTTCTGCGTGACGCGGATCAGAAGTCCTTCGCCGAACTCGAAAAAGACATCCTGGGCTACGCAGCGAAGGCCAAGGAAGGCAAAATTCAAGTCAGTGACCTTACGGGTGGTGTTTTCACCATCTCCAACGGCGGGGTGTATGGCTCTCTACTCAGCACGCCGATCATTAATCCGCCGCAGAGCGCGATTTTGGGCATGCACAGCATCCAGCAGCGGCCCGTGGCCGTGGACAAGCAAGTGGTCATCCGTCCCATGATGAATCTCGCCCTCAGCTACGACCATCGTGTGGTTGATGGCAAGGAGGCGGTGACGTTCCTCATTCGTGTGAAGGATTGCATCGAAAATCCGGCCAGAATGCTCGTGGGAGCATGATGTGCTGATGTGAATCAATTTTTCGGCTGAACAAAGCGGTTGAGGTGCGTTCTCATTCACGCCCTCAAACACATGGTCATGACACAGGAATTCCCCGGCTCGACTCTTCCGCCCGACGCGCCTGCGCCGAAAGGCTGGGGCGTGTGGATGCGGAACAAGTTCCTGGCTGGGCTGGCACTGGCGCTGCCGCTGATTATCACCTTCTGGATTCTATACTCGATCTACGACATCCTGCACGGCTGGAGCAAGCCGGTGCTGGCGCAGATTGTGAACCTGGTGAACGAGCTGTCCGAGCAGCCGCTGCTGGACATCAACGACCCGAAACTGGAAAACATCACCAACTTCGTCGGCTTTCTGGTCTCAGTGCTGATCATCCTAGGCCTTGGCTTCATGGCCACGAATGTGATCGGCGTGCATGTCGTGACGGCCATCGACAAGCTGCTGTTGCGCATTCCGCTCGTCGCGGTGATCTACCGGCCGCTCAAGCAAGTGATCGACGCCTTTCGCAGTCTGGGAGGGACAAAGCAGAACTTCAAACGCGTCGTTTATGTGGATTACCCGGCGACGGGCATGCGGATGATCGGCTTTGCCACCGGGCAGTATTGTGATCAGCAGAGCGGCAAGGCGATGACCTGTGTGCTGCTGCCCACCGCGCCCAGTCCGATGACCGGCATTCTGCTCGTCGTTGATTCGGAAAAAGTCTGCGATGCGCCGATCAGCATTGAAGATGCCATGAAAATGATCATCTCCGGCGGACTAGTCGTGCCTGCAGGACCCGTGCCGCCGCTGAATCAAAAGCCCCTCGCGCCACCGCTGCCAGAATCTCTACCCATGCCCGAACCGGAGTTTGAACTGCCTGCCGGACTGCCGCGCGCCGAGGATTTCGACGCGGGGGACACCGAGATCCTGGCGGAATCGCTGAACATCAAGAGCAGCAAGCGCTGGCTGCGCGGACTCCCGTGGAAAAAACGCTGAACCCACGGTGAACATCGACTGGCACACCTGGCAGCCCGGCGTTCGAGCAACGCTGATGTTCATCATCGACGAGATGAAGCGCGAGGTGCTGCTCATCCGTAAAAAACGCGGCCTCGGAGCGGGGAAAATCAACGGTCCTGGCGGCAAGATGGACCCTGGTGAAACCTCCGTGCAGTGCGCGGTGCGCGAGACGCAGGAAGAACTCGGCGTTACTGCCCTGAATCCGGTGCATCATGGCGAGCTATGGTTTCAGTTTGTCGATGGCCTGCGCATGCATGTGGATGTGTTCGTCGCCACGCAGCATGTAGGAGAGGCTGTGGAGACGCCGGAGGCTGTGCCGCTTTGGACATCGCTGGACGCGCTGCCTTTTCACGAGATGTGGGCGGACGATATCCACTGGCTGGCTCAAACCTTGATCTTGCGCCGTCATTTCACCGGACGTTTCGTTTTTGATGACGATACGATGCTTTCTCATGAGATGAGTTGGCTCTGAGCCGCGGTGTTCGTGGGTATCATGCCGGAATCAAAACCCTGACCTGTCGGCGGGTTTTGGCCACTGGTTTCGTCTGCTTTGTCGTGCCTCCGGACAGCGTTCTCGTGATGGCGGACGGCCAGGGCTGGGTGGACACGGCCTAAAATGACCATCCACCTCTTGAGACGCCGAATTTCGACGCGCTTAGGGGGGGGGACCTCTCCGAGGTCACTGTGGGTGAGGCGCTGAAATTCATCTGCCGCTGGCGACTGATCAGGCGCTTGATTCGGAACTGCCAGGGGCGCAGTGGAACTTTAGTGGCGAGATCACGGCGCTGGACCGGGCTTTTGGTAAGATGCGAACGACGCTGCGTGAGCTCGATCTGCGAGAGAACACACTGCCGAACGTGGGCCGGAAATGCAAAAAGCCTCGCCGATTGGCTAGCTAGCGTGGCACAGAGTCTTAATGCCAAAAAACATGCACGAGAGAAAGCTTTTTGAGGCAGTGAAAGCCTCTGCAGCGAGCTTGAAGGGCCCAACAGAGGTTTTTTGAGATTGTGAGGACTTTTGAGTACCTGCTTGCCAGGATGATCAAGCGTGCTAATAAAATAGTCAGGATTAACAAGCGGCAGTTTTGAGATATTCGGTTTGTGTTGTCATTAAGCATTCTGAAATTTCAAATATTTCGCACTAATTCTAATAAATATCTTGCGGCAGTAAGGCGTTTCGTGTTATTATAACTTCAATTGCGGGTATAGCTTAATGGTAAAGTTCCAGCCTTCCACGCTGGCCATGTGGGTTCGATTCCCACTACCCGCTCTGAGTTTGAGTAATCAATCGAAACCCTGTGAGTTTACTGCCGTCTATGAAAATTGTATTTGGTTATCGCTTTGCGAGCATCCTCGCTTGCTTGTCCACTTTGACATTTGCCGTCGTCAGCAATGCTCAGTCGAGCAACGCTTGCTCCGAAATCAGCAATGACGTGAGCGTTGCCGTCTCCAAAGACTCATCCAAGGTTCTGATGGTGGTAGAAGACGCGCTTGTAATCAATGAAGGCTGTGCGGCAAACATTGTGAGGGCTGCCATCGTTGCCTCCAAGGCAGATCCGGCACTCGCGGCTCAGATTGTGCAGACTGCGGTCGCAGTTGCCCCGAAAATGGCATCCGTAATCCACGAGGCTGCTGGCACTTTGGTCCCTGGTTTGGCAAACGCTGCTTCCAACCTCTACCAGGGCAATAATCCAGTGATTTTGTCTGAAAAAAACCCCGGTAAAAATCCAGTTATAAGCCTCGGTAAAAACCCAGCTAAAAACCCAGTTATCAACCCCGTTTTGGAATCACCAGAACCCTCTAGTATGAATGGGCCTATCCGTGGTGTTTCTATGATGCCGCCTATTTTTGGTCCACTGCTGCCTCGGCAAGATACAAATCCGGTTTCGCCCTCCAATGCAGCTCCATAGGGTTGAGGTCAGGTGTGATCTTCCTTTTTTGTTGATATCGTTGTTCTGACTCGCATGCGCACTCCTACTCTCATTTTGCTCTTTGTGGCAATTATCTCCAGTAAGGCTAATTTAAATGCCCAGGGCCTGGTGGCGGTGCAGAATTACTCGGCGGATTTCAAAACCGAGCAACCGCTCACCTTTTCGCTCTCCTCCCAGGGGGGATATGACACACTCAGCTACCGGGTGAACTCACCTTTTGCGGAAAATATCGAGTCGGCCTTTGTGCAGGGGGGATTTGGCGCCGCCTACACCGATATGGATCAAACCACGCCATGGACGTTCTCGCTCGATACCAGTGTGATTCATTATGTGGATGGTGTACCACGCTTTGACGACACCTTCTATAACGCTAGGGCCAGCGTCAACTTCGAGCATCGCTTCTCTGAGCGGCTGAGGATCAGCAACAATTTTTTCCTCACCTATGGTGTGGAGCCCAACAACGCCTTTGGTGTTTCCACCGCACTGTGGAACGGGCAGTTCCTCTACGGCTACAACAACTTCAACGTGAGCTACGCCTGGACGCCTCGCTTCTCCACCACCACGTCCTACACCATTGATGGCATTATGTATGAGGATGAAATCATCGCCACCCCTGAGGACCGCTACACTCACTTGTTCGCGCAGCAGTTTTCCTACGCTATCTCAAAGCGCACCAGTCTCGTTGCTGAATACCGTTATCGCATGATGATCTTCGACAAGGCGGTCGGCAAAGACATCAACTCGCATTTCGCCCTTGTAGGTGTCGATCATGCTTGGAGCGAGCGCATGTCTGGTTCCGCACGGGTTGGTGCAGAGTTTTACTCGTCGGACCGTTCAGACGAAGTGGGTCCGTACGCCGAGACAGCACTGAATTACTCGGTGGACCGTCAGACCATGGTTCGCTGGTTCGCCGCCCTTGGGTTCAACGGGGCTGAGTTGGCCGCCTTTAGCAGCCGCTACGGTTTGAACACCGGCATTCAGATCAACCACAACATCACCAAGCGGTTCAGCGTGAATAGCGGGGCCTCCTATTCTTACAGCCAGTTTGACAGCGGCGGCGCCGGTGATGTGACCGAGCACTCCGCGCTCCTTTCTGCCGGACTTGGCTATCAGCTTCTCGAAAACCTTAATCTCACCGCCAACTACTCCTATTCGTTCCTCGATTCTTCCGACGCGCTGCGTGAGTTTGACCGTCACCGTGTTTCGCTTGGTGCCACGGCCTCTTTCTGATTCCCTTCATCACTGCCACAACACTCATTCCGCCGGCGGGCAGCTTCGATCCTCGAAGTCCCGCTGGCGGTATTTTCAGAGAGCTTTGTTAACTCTTTCAAATATCTAACACGAACGCGAGAATGAACGAAACTGGCAATGAATTTCAAAAGCATGCGATGGACACCTGGCAGGTAGTCAAAAATCGCATGGGGCTCATCACTCTCTGCTTCATCCTCATCTTCGCTGCTGCGGCCATCCTCACCTACATTATGCCGCGCAAGTATCGCGGTCATGTTGAGATGACCATTGAGCGCATCACGCAGGACATCAATGTCTTCGACCGCAACCGGGGTGACAGTCTGGCTTTCACGCAGGAATACATCAAAACCCAGTTCGAGACGATCACCAAGCCGTCCACCCTGTATCCGGTCGTTCAGTCCCTTGATCTGATGAAACGCTGGGAGCTGCCCTCTCGCCAAGCTGCCTTAGCAAAGCTCCGCGCCAATCTCGAAACCCAGTCCATGCTGCGCTCGGACTTTGTCAGTATCGACTACTACGACCAGGATCCGCAGCTCGCGGCAAACATCGCCAACGAGATCGCCAAAAGCTACATGGCGCAGCGCAACTTTATCGAGACCGAAAAAAAGCAAAAAGCGCTGACCGTCTTGCAGCAGCAAATTTCCGATCAGGAAGATCTTCGCCGTCAGGCGCAACTGCGCTCCCAGGAGGCCAAGCGTAAGGCCGGCATTGTCGGCGACTGGATCGTCGGTGGAGGCAGTTCGTTGAACCCAGGCAGTGACGTCCGCACCTCGGAGGAAAACATGCAGATGTCCCGCGAGCAGTTGCTCATGCAGTCCGATCAGGATATTCTGACCCTTCAGACCGAGATTGATCAAATCTCCAGCCTCAGTTCCGACGCCCTCATCGCGCAGGCATCGGGCCTCAAGTTGGAGAATCAAAACATCGCGACGATGACCTCGAAGCTGCAAGAGTTGCAAGTGTCCCGCGAGGGATTGATCAATGAAGGCCGTGGCATCAAACATCCCCAGGTGTTAAGTGTGGACAGTCAGGTCGTTCAATATACCACGCTCATTCTCGCGGCTGCCAAGGCGCATGTCGCAGGACTTCAGAATCGGCTTGATGGTGCCAAAAAGAAGCGCCAGTCCCTCCAGACCTACAATGACGAAGCTAAGGCGGAGATCATGGGAATGCAATCCCTCTACAACGAGTACAAGACTGCCAAGGACGAGGTTACCTATCTGGAAGACCTTCTCGTCAAGATGCGCTCTCGTTTCTTCGAGGAAAAAGCCGGTATTGAGCTCGTGAAGTCTCCCGCAACTATTTATGCTGAGGCTGAACTGGAAGGAAAGCCGAGCAAGCCCAACGTCCCGCTTCATCTCGCACTCGGAGGTGTATTGGGTCTCATGTTTGGCCTCGGACTCGCCTTTTTCCTCGAATACATGGACACCACGGTGAAGAGTCTCGACGATGTCGAGCGCCACCTTGGCGTGCCCGTTTTGGCGGTCGTGCCCAAAGGCGTCGGCGTGCTGCACCGCGCCAGCGGCCACAGTCCGGATTCCGAGGCTTATCGCATTCTCCGCACCAACATCGAGTTCAACCGCAAGTCGCCGGATTCCAACTGCTTCAGCGTCGTGAGCGGCGGGGCAGGGGAAGGCAAGTCCACCACCATGGTGAACCTCGCCTACATTTGCGCCCAGGGAGGCTACAACGTCCTGCTCATCGACGCCGACTTGCGACGTCCCAGCCTGCACACGCATTTTGATGTCAGCCACGCCACCGGCCTCACCAACTATCTCACCACCGACATCCGCTTGGAAGATGTCGTCATTCGCACCTCGGTGGAAAACCTCTTCTTCCTCCCCAGCGGTCTGTTGCCTGCCGACAGCGCCGGTTTGCTCAACTCCCAGCGCATGGTCGATCTCATTGCCGATGTGAAAAGCCGCTTCGACCTCGTCTTGATCGATTCCCCGCCCATTCTTGGTGTCAGCGACGCCTCAGTCCTCGCCAATGAGGCAGATATGACCATGATCGTCGTTCAGCACCGCAAATTGCCGCGCCACATGCTCCTGCGTGTGAAGCAGAGCGTCGAAAACGCTGGTGGCAGGGTCGTCGGCGTCGTCCTGAACAATGTGGATCTCCGCAGCGACGCGCAGTATCAATACTACACGAGTTACTACACCTATTACTCTCCCACCAACTCCCCCACGGGAAGCGGTGCAGGTGGCAAAACGCGCCGCCGCAAGATCAAGGCCGAAACTGTAGCCACCGCACTTGCTTCCACCCGCTCGAAGCCACGCAGTGAGGGCGACGATGTCTTTTAATCCAATCAGCCCAACATCATGAATACACGCCTCATCCCTCTCGCGCTTGCCGCCCTGCTGCTGATGCCAGCCATGGGCCTAGCGCAAAACGGCGAGCTTGCCCTCAAAACCAACGATCGTGTCACCATCTCCATCGGCGGCATCCCTGACAGCGAGGTTGCCCAGATCAGCAAGGTGTACACCATCGGTGACAACGGCAGCGTCAACCTACTCTACATTGGTGAGATCCGTGCTGCCGGCCTGAAGCCTTCCTCGCTGCAGCGTGCCATCGAGCAGACCTACAAAGACCGTGAAATCTACACACGTCCCACTGTTACCGTCTCCATCGACGGTGCAGACGGCACAGCTCGTTTCGTCTATGTCGTCGGAGGCATCAAAGGCAACGGTACTGTGCCCTACAATGGCAGCATGACGGTGCTGAAAGCCATTTCCGCCGCTGGTGGTTTTAGCCCCTTTGCGAAACCCAGCAAGACGAAGCTGATCCGCAACGGGCAGACCTACGAGATCAACCTCAAGGACATCTCGTCCGATCCCTCCAAGGACATGAAGCTCCAGCCCGAGGATCAGATCATCGTGCCGGAGTGACTTGGGGTGAATGTCTGAGATATGACGAACGGGTGAACGTAACTTTCCTTCATGGTCAACACGTTCACAGTCCTGCATTACCAAGTCGTCTTCCCCACCAAGCATCGACATTGGTGGTAGCAACCAGTCGTGGAAGAAGATGTCTGGCGCTTGCTTAGCGGCATTTGAAGCAGAGGCACATTACTTGAGGCTAGTGCCGAAGGATCTCGTGGTGAGTGGTAAAAAAGAATTCGTGAAGCTCAGTCCGCACGGGGCCAACGCCACTTTGTGGAGATCCCTGCGGCGAAGCGGGTTCAATTTCGCCACGCATACGTGCCATGCCAAGCGCAGCCAGGGCCAATGAAGAAGCGGCATCCGCTTCTGTGTCCACCGTGCCGCTGGCCTCAACTAAGAGAGTCTAGGTGGTCACGTTCCCCTTTTCTGCAAAGGCCACGATCTACGAATTCTCCACTCGCCCGACGAAAAAGCGGCATCCCGTTGCCAGGATGCCGCCGAGATTGGTTTAAAGTAGAAGGCGCTGCGGATTAGTAGCGATCACGGCCACCGCCGCCGCCGCCACCACCACCGCCGCCGTAGCCGCCGCG
>JAJTDU010000170.1:0-19803 GCA_021298725.1 Verrucomicrobiaceae bacterium
TGCGGCGTGTTTCGAGCTGGGCGAGCTGCTGCCGGTAGATGCCACGGAAGCGCTTGTGATCGCCGGAGGTGGCGGCGTCGGTGTACGCGTCTGGCACAGGCTGGCCTTTGGCGATGGCATCCACCTCGGTGTTCATGTTGATCTGATCTCTGGGAGAGGCGGTGACGGCGGAACGCTTCAAGGCGGCTCCGTATTTGTGGGTGAGATCACGCACCTGGGCGAGGAGCTGATCTTCGTTGGCGAGTGAGTCGGCAGGAGAAGCCTTCGCGTACAGAGCAGCAAGTTCAGGGTCAAAGTTTTTGAGGTTGGAAAGCTGTTTTGTCGCAATGTCTAGAAGGTCCTTGTCATCGACAAGCTTGTTCATTTTGCCAGTTTCAGGCTTAGAGGGGGCAGCTGGGGCATCGCTAATAGTGGAAGTGGATGGGACAGGAGTCGCTGGGGTGTTCGTCTCTTGCGTGGTAGTTTCATGTGCCGCTTTTGGGGCGGACGCTGCTGCTGGATCGGACCGAACCTGACTGCGCTGCTGCTGGATGAACCAGCCACCGAACATCAGCAAGGCGATGCATGCGCAGGCCCAGAGCCACCCAGGCACTCCTTGGGGTTGCGGCACCCTGGAGACTGGTTTCTGATGCACACGGGCCTGCAAATGAGGTGGCGGCGGCCGATAAGCGGGAACATCTGTTTTGGCCGTGGTGGCGGGGGCGATGGCGGCTGTGGCACTGAGGAATTTTTTGATTTCGCTGCAATGTTGGAAACGGCGCGCAGGGGCCGCCATCATGCAGCGGGTGACGACGCTGGCGAATTCAGCCGGCATGTTCCTGCACGCATCGGCTCCGGCTGCCTGTGGCGTGAGTTTGGTGAACATCTCGTGGATGACCACGCCGAGGGCATAGATGTCTGCCCGGTGATCCACATTGGCTCCTGCCAGGAGACGCTCCGGTGCGACGTAGTCCGGCGTGCCGTACTCGATTTCTCCAGAGGAGTAGGCGTTCTTGTCACGGGCGAGCCCGAAATCCACGACTTTGGCCTGCCAGTTTTCAGCGATGAGGATGTTGGCGGGCTTGATGTCGCGGTGGATGACGTTTTGGTCGTGCGCGTATTGAAGCGCATCACAAAGCTGTGTGATGAGACTGCGGGCATGGGCAGGTGTCACCTCATTGCGATGAATCAGACGATGCAGGTCCAGACCGTTGATGTGCTCCATCACGAGGTAAAGATGGCCTTCAGGGGTCTGACCAAAGTCGTACACGGCGGCGATGTGTGCGTGTGTGAGTCGGGCCATGGAACGCGCCTCGACGATGAAGCGGCTGGCGTCGTCCTCATGGAGAGAAGCGGACGCGGGCAGCAGCTTGATGGCCACCCAGCGGTCCAGCGCCACCTGTCTAGCGAGATAGACAGCCCCCATTCCACCGACACCCAGGATGTCGTGAAACTCGTATTGCGGCAGTAAGGTCGCCATTTCCTCTAAGGAGGGAAAGGCATAAGATTCTACCGGTTCTTCCGTGGAATGACTCGAAGGTTCGATTTCGTTGCTCATGGGTAAATGAGGTGAGTTATGGATGGAACCTTAGAGCGGTTAGGTTGAATTACTCAAGCAAATAGTTTGTTGGATTGGTGTTATGGATGGTTGAAGTGCCTATAAGGTATGGGTATCTGCGCCTCCGGGCACGGCAAAAGTAAACTGGCTGACTTGAGCGAGGAAGGAGCAGCCTTTGGACGGCAAATCTCTCCTGAATCACGCTTGCGCATCGCGCACTTCATCGGCGCTGGTCAGCGTGTGAGTGTTGCCGTCGGGGAATTCGAGAATGAGGTGGCCTTCTTCATTCAAATCGAGCACACGGCCGAAAACCTCGCCTTGAGGAGCTTTGGCTCGGATTTGGCGGCCGAGGAGCCAGCTTCGTGGGCGCACTTCGGCGATGGCAGAGCTGAAATCATCTCCGATGCGCTGGAACTCAGCATCAAGTGACCCCAGCACGCGGTTGGCGAGGGAATTGCGGTCCAGTTCGCCGAGGGGTGTGGTTGGCAGCTCGCTGAGCAGCGAGGTGGCGACGATGCCAGGGCTGAATTCGCGTGTGTTGACGTTCAAACCGATGCCGAGCACGAGCAGCATGCCGTCACGCGTTGAAACCGTTTCGGCGAGCAGGCCGCTGACTTTGCGATCGCTCAGGTAGATATCGTTGGGCCACTTGATGCGCGGTTGGAGCGGCAGTTCGGCCTCGATGGCCTTGCAGATGGCCAGTGCGGCCAGCGTGGTGATGCGCGGCCATTGCTCACAGGGTGCTTCAGGACGAAGCAACTGCGAAAACATCAGATCTTTGCCACGTGGGGCGATCCAGCGGTTCTCACGTCGTCCACGACCGGCGGTTTGGCTTTCGGTGAAAACGACGCTGCCGAGGGGCAGCTCAGTGGCGTGTTGTTTGAGCCAGTCACTCGTGGAGCCGACTTCATCCAGCACCGTGACGTGCCAAGGCAGCGTGGGATCATTCAGGGCGGTGGCATCCAGCGGGATCATGCGCGCTTGGCGTTTGGATCGCTAGCCTCACCGAGCTGGTGGAGTTCGTCGTGATCTCCCTGGCATTCGAGGTGGGTGGTGATGAGCACGGAGCGGTCCACGCTGGCCTGCACGGCGTGCTCGATCTCGGTGGCGGTGCGGTGGGCATCACGGAGCATGATGTCGTCGGCGAAGAGCAGGTGGACCTCGACGTAGTGCATTTCTCCGGCATCGCGATGGCGCAGGGCGTGAAATTTGAGGCCGTGTTTTTCGGTTTCGCGGCGCAGAGCGGCGTCGAGCGCGGCATCGAGTTTGGGATCGGCGCTGTCCATCAGTCCACCGACGCTTTGGCGCATCAGGCCATAACCGGTCCAGATGATGTTCGCGGCCATGAGGATGCCGAAGATGGGGTCCCAGCCGTGCCAGCCCGTCAGGGCGACGAGTCCGAGGCCGACGAGTGCGCCGAGGCTGGTCCACACATCGGTGAGCACATGTTTGCCGTTCGATTCGAGAATCAGCGAGCCGCCGCGTTTGCCAATGCGGATGAGGTAGGTGCCGAGCGCGGCATTGATGGCGATGGTGAGGCCGGTAAGGGCCAGGCCCTCATCCAGGTTGGCCGGTGGCAGGTGCAGGAACCAGCGGCGCACGGATTCATAGATGATGAACAGCGCCGCCACGACGATGAGGCCGCCTTCAATGCCGGCGGAGAAGAAGGCGATCTTGCTGTGGCCGTAGGGATGATCGGAGTCGGCGGGTTTGTGCAGCAGGCCAAGGCTGAAGGTCGCAAACATGACGGCGGCGACATGCACGACGGACTCCGCCGCATCCCCAAGGATGGCCGCCGAGCCGGTGAGGATATACGCGCCCATCTTGAGCACGAGCATGACGAAGCCGATGGCCAGCGAGAGCCGCATGGCGCGAGTGGCATCAGAGGAAAGGCTCATGCTTGTATGTGGTCCTGTGCGGACTACTTTAGGTGCGTAGCAGCAGTTCGACCGTCGCAGGCACATCGGCAAAGGATTCCACGGTGCGCCAGGGATTGAGGGCGCGGAGTTCAGCGGCGGAATACTGGCCGGTGGCGACGGCGAGGCATTTCGCGCCGAAGGCCTCGGCGCAGCGGATGTCCTTTGGCGTGTCGCCGATGACGATGACATCGGAGATGTTGTAGTGCATTCCCGTAGCCTGTTGCATGCGCGCCAAAGCGGCTGGGCCGAGCTGATTGCGGTCGTGGTGATCACTGCCGAAGCCGCCGTCGATAAAATGGTCAAAAAGGCCGTGCCGCGTGAGCTTGATCTCGGCCCCGCGTTTGACGTTTCCGGTCAGGAGGCCGAGGTGCGCCTCGGATTCGACGCGTAGGGCATCGAGCAAGGCATTCACACCGGGGAGCGTGAAGCCGCTGAAGTCATTGGCGTGAAGACGGCGATGCAGATTAGCGAGATAGCGGTCGAGGAAGGCGAACGCAGCATCCCGGGTGTGCTCGCGCTTGAGGAGATTGAAAAGATCCATCGCGATCGCCAGGTCGGTGGCTCCGGCGAGCTGCAAGGGCGGCAGTTCATCGCGATGGATGCCGAAATGCTCTTCAGCAGCGTCGAGAATCGCGGCACCGCCAGCGCCATTGCTGTCGATCAGCGTGCCGTCGATGTCGAAGAGAAGCAGCCGCGACATCTCAGTGCGGTTTCGCGGCTGGGGCAGCACTACCAGTGTTGGAGGGCGCGTATTTGGCGACCAGGAAGGCTCCTCCGGCGGCAAGAACGCAGCCTACGATGAAGAGCGGCGGGAGTTTGGACCAACCGCCCTCAGGCGGATGAACGATCATCGCCGTGATGGTGTTAATGACCGGAGCCCCCGCGAAAACGATGGGCATGACGGCCGCTGCGGCAGCGACGCCGAATCCGCCACCGCCTTTGAGCACCGGCGTGGCTGCCGCACCGAGCGCGAGCACGAGTGTGAGCGCGCCCAAGGATCCGGCGATGCCGGCGACAAGGCTGAGCGGGATGCCATTGCCAGTGTCACCGGTGAAGCTCCAATTGGTGCCGCGGGCCTTCAGCACAAGGGCGGCCACAATGCCGATGATGGCGTAGGCGATGCAGACAAAGAGGAAGGCTTTAAGCCCGGCGTTGGCCGTCTCTGGTCCCATGGGCATTTTGGAACGGGCGGCGTGAAGAATGACGCCATAAACGCCCCAGGAGAGCACGGTGAGTAGGGCGTAGATGATCCAGGTCTGCATTTTTTTGGAGGGGGGTTGGGAATTCACGAGAGGTGGTGGTGGAAGAGAATGAATTGCCGAGGGAGAACGTCTGCGACAACGGGTTTGTTTATTTTTTGTCCGGCCTCTTCAGCAGCTTCGCTGGCGCCGCCTCGATCTTGTCGCGGTAGCGCTGGGGGATTTCGATGGCCTTCATCTTGCCGGTGGCGGGGTCTTTGCGGACGCAGGCGGCGGTGATGCGGCCTTCGGCGGCGAGGACGCCATCGCTTTTCCAGAAGCGGATGATGTGGCGGATGACCTTGCTGCGCACTTCCTCGACGAGCAACTCGCACTCAAACTCCTCCTCAAATCGCAGCGGGGCCATGTAGTCGCACGCGGCATGCACACGCGGCCAGCCGACACGTTCTGCGCCCTCAACTGGCGGATCGACGATGGAGAAGCCGAGGCTGCGGAAGAAGGCATGCTCCACACGCTCCATGTAGCGGAAGAAATTCGAGAAATGGACAATGCCGGCCATGTCGGTGTCGGAGAACTGGACGCGTTCGGTGCAGGTGAAGCGGTGGGGCATGGGGGAAGCAGTAAGAGGTGAGAAGTGAGAGGTTAGAGGGCGGAGGTGATGAGGCAGGAATCGCCCTGTATCGCGCGCATCTTTTGCGCGGCTTCAATGACGGCGTGGGCGGCGGTTTCGGCTTCGGGCTTGGTGTTGAAGCGGTGGAAGGAGATGCGCAGGCTGCTGGCGGCGTCGCGGGCGTTGACGCCCATGGCTTCGAGAACTGGGGAGGGGTGCAAAGCGGCGCTGTGGCAGGCGGAACCGGCGGAGCAGGCGATGCCGGCTTTGTCGAGCAGAAGGAGCATGCCTGCGGCGTCGATTTCCGGCAGGCAAAAGGAACTGGTGTTGTGCAGGCGGTGTTCAGGGCCGCCATGGACGCGCATGCCTGGCTCGGCGGCGTGGACGAGGTGCTCAAAACGGTCACGCATGGCGTGAAGGCGGGCTTTGGTGCCGTCGTCGAGGTGCTGGCGGGCGAGTTCTGCCGCCGTTCCGAGGCCGACGATGCCGGGAACGTTTTCGGTGCCGCTGCGGCGTTCTCTTTCCTGCCCGCCGCCGACGAGGAGCGGCGCAAAGCGCGCACGATGGCTGATGTAAAGCGCCCCGACGCCCTTGGGCGCGTGAAACTTGTGTCCGCTGAGGCTGAGAAAATCGACCGGCACCGCATGGACAGCGAGGTGGATCTTCCCGACGGCCTGAACGGCGTCGGAATGCACTAAGGCACCAGCCGCATGGGCGATCTCGATAATCTCACGCATGGGCGCGATGACCCCAGTCTCGTTGTTCGCCCACATGATGGAGAACGCGGCCGTTTGGATGCACTGGCGCCTGGAGGACGTTGCCGCCTTGGTCTTTCCAGCGCCTCGCGGATTCGACTACGGCAGTGTGCTCGGTGCCGGTGATCACGAGATCGGGTTTGTCCGGCCAGAGGGAACGCACCGAGGCATGCACGGCATTGATCGATTCCGTGCCGCCGCTGGTGAAAACGATCTCGTCCACATCGGCCCCGATCAGTGCCGCGACTTGCTCCCTGGCCCGCTGCACCGCGCTTCTGGCGGTGCGGCCGCCGGAGTAGCCTGCGGACGGATTGGCAAAGTAATCCCGAAGGAACGGCAGCATCGCCTCCAGCACGGCTGGATCGATTTGCGTGGTGGCGTTGGAATCCAGATAGATCACAGGCAGATGTTCGGACCCTCGGCCCCGCTGTCAACAAGCCCTTCCCGCACTCGACAAGCCGTGCACTCCCGCTAACCTCCAGGCCCTTATGCTCGACATCCGCCTCATTCGTGACAACCCAGACCATGTGAAACAGCGCCTCGCCGGACGCAGCGGCGATTTTGCGTCCCTCCTCGATGAAGTGCTGGCGATTGACGCCCAGCGACGTGCAGCGGAGACGGAGCGGCAGAAATTGCAGAGCGACCGCAACCGCATCAGCAAGGAGATCGGCATCGCCAAAAAGAATGGGCAGGACACCAGCGCCATTGAGGCGGAGGTGCGCGGCATCGGCAGCCGCATCGACGAAATTGGGCGTGAGGCCGATGTGGCGGACGCGCGTCAGCGTGAGCTGCTGCTAAGCATTCCGAACCTGCCGCATGAAGGTTGTCCGGTGGGCAGCACGGCGGAGGAGAATCCCGAAGTGCGTGTGTGGGGCGCGAAGCCGGAGTTTGCGTTTCAACCGAAGGATCACACGGTGCTGGCGGCCGCTCTGGGCATGCTGGATTTTGAAGCGGGCGTGAAGATCACCGGCAGCGCCTTTGTGGTGTATCGCGGCGCGGGTGCTCGTTTGGAACGCGCTCTGATCAGCTTCCTGCTCGATCTGCACACCACGCAGCATGGCTATGAGGAAATCAGCCCGCCGCTCCTGGTGAAGCCGGAGTGTCTGGAAGGCACCGGACAACTGCCGAAATTCGGCGATCAGGTCTATCACAGTCCGGAGGACAATCTCTACCTCATCCCGACGGCCGAAGTGCCGGTGACGAACCTTCATCGCGATGAGATTGTGCCGCTGGAGAAGCTGCCGATCAATTATGCGGCCTACACGCCCTGCTTCCGCCGTGAGGCCGGCAGCGCGGGTCTAGGCACGCGCGGTTTGATTCGCATGCATCAGTTTGACAAGGTGGAGCTCGTGAAAATCACCACGCCGGAGACGAGCATGGCCGAACTGGAGAGCCTGACGGGGAATGCGGAGAAAGTGCTGCAAATGCTCGGCCTGCATTACCGCGTGATCGAGCTCTGCAATGGCGACATCGGTTTTGGCTCGGCCAAAACCTACGACATCGAGGTCTGGGCACCGGGGCAGGGAACCTACCTCGAAGTTTCGAGCTGCTCGAACTTTGGCGACTACCAGGCCCGCCGCATGAACCTGCGCTACAAGGACGAAAACGGCAAAAACCGCATCCCGCACACGCTGAACGGCTCCGGCACGGCGCTGGCGCGTTTGTTTGTGGCGCTGGTCGAAACGTATCAGCAGGCGGACGGAACGATTTTGATTCCAGAGGCGCTGCGTGGTCACTTTGGCTCCGAGAAGATCGGCTGATCGTCATGAAAAGAGCCTGCATCCTTCTTTTCACGCTGGCTGCTGCCAACGTCGTGCTGGCGCAGGCTCCTGGCGTGCCGATTTACACTGAAGGTCGTGGTTCGCGTCCGAACGCGGCCTTGCTGGAGCAGGCGAAGAAGTTGCAGGGCGAATCCGTGCTGCTCCCGATGACGACAGCGGGTGAGCAATCGAAGCGGACGCTATGTGACCTTGTTTTGCCACCCGCAGACACACAGCCGCTCGCGCCGCGTGAGCGCTGGCAGCGGGCACGGATGTCGCACATTCGCGTTGGCGCGTATTTCCTCTGCTCGAAGTGCGATCGCTGGCATCTCGATCTGGCGGGCGGTTATGCCATCACGGCGGATGGCGCGGTGGCGACGTGCGCGCATGTCATCGCGCCGCCGGCGAATTTTAAGGAAGGCTGGCTCGTGGCAGCCACCGAGGACGACGTGCTGCTGCCTGTCACCGAAGTGCTCGCCTGCAACAATGGCACCGACTCTGCCATCATCCGCGTGAAGTCGGACAAGCCGCTGACACCGCTACCGCTGGGTTTTGATGTGTCTCCGGGAGATCCGGTGTGGTGCTTCAGCGATCCGAGCGGCAAACGCGGCTATTTCAGCGAGGGCATTGTGAGCCGTTTCGTGAAGCGCCCGTTCCTGCGAAAAAAAGAGGCGGAAAAGTTGCCTGAAGGCACGGCGGCAGCCACTCCCGTGTGGTTGGAGACGACGACGGACTGGGCACCCGGCTCCAGTGGCTCGGCGCTGATTGACCCGTTTGGCAATGCCGTGGGCCATGTGTCCGAAATCCAGTCGGTGGTCGAGCAGCCATTGCCAGCGCGCCGAAAGAGCGGTGCAGCGACGACCGCGCCGCAGCTCGGCACGCAGATCATCTTCCATCAGGCCATTGGTGCAGTGGAAGTGCGAGCGCTGGTGCGGAAACCTTGAGGCACAACCTTGACCTGTATCTGCCCAAAAAAGGCGTCGCGGAGGCCGAAGCGCGTGTTTCTGAAAGGACCGCCGAGACCCGTGTGGTGACCTCGGAGTTGGTCGATTCGCACCAGTTTTTCACTTATGGCCGTGTGAGTGATGTGTTTTCGCTCGTGAACAAGATCGTGGACCGCGTGGATCCTTTGCCGGTGAGGCATGCGTTTCCGGCCACGCAGTCACCTGCGGCGATGCGTGCCGCGCAGCCGGACCCGCATCCGCCGCAGCGCTCGTTCTGGGCCGGGGATTACACGAATCCCGCCAGCCCGGCGTATGATCCGTGGCGTTCGAACCAAGTGGCGCAATATGACCTCAAGAATGTGCCGTAGGCCCTGATTTACCGTGAGCTCGGCAGCATCCAGCACATCGACAAAACCTGGAAATTCACCGTCGTGCGCCCAGTCAAAGGGGTGCAACTGCGCACGAACGACCCATTGCATGTGCTCTACGACGAGGGCGATGTTTATGCCAATTTGCGCATCGGGACGGTGGAAAAAGCCGTGGCCATCGCCACTACGGCGGCGCGACGCCAGAGCATCATCCGCTGTTCAAGGGTGACAAGGTCTTCGGCTGGCACACGCCGCCGTCGGAAAAGACGCCGAACACGAAGTAGCGTGAGTGTCAGGCTTGCATTTGCGGGTTCTGCAAGCGAGACGCTTGTCCCACCATGCTGCAGCTTTCCCAGATTCTTCTCCCCGTCGATCATCGTGAAGACGATCTGCGCTCCGCCGTGCTGAAAATGCTCGGTGCGCGTGATGATGAGTTGATCAGCATTCAGGTTAAACAGCGGGCGATTGATGCCCGGCGCGGGCATGTGGAAATCAGCTTCACGCTGCTGGTGGAGGTGAAAGACGAAGCCCGTATGCTGAAGCGCATCGGCAAACATCCGCGCATTGGCCCGGCTCCAGATGAGACGTATCGCGAGATCGCGCAAAACACGGCGCGTTCGGACTCATCCAGACCCGTCATCGTTGGAACAGGGCCGTGTGGCCTGTTTTGTGGCTTGCTGCTGGCTCGTGCGGGTCTGCGGCCGTTGCTGCTGGAGCGGGGGAAGGCCGCCGGGGATCGTGCGCGTGATGTCACGGGTTTTTGGCGCCGCGGCTGGGATTTTAACGCTGAATCCAACGTGCAGTTTGGCGAAGGCGGTGCCGGAACCTTTTCCGATGGCAAGCTCTACACGCAGATCCGCGACCGTGAGCACCGCATCCCGTGGCTGCTGCGGGAAATGGTCGCCGCAGGTGCTCCCGAGGACATTTTGGTCAAAAGCAAGCCACACATCGGCACGGACCGGCTCATCAAAGTCGTGCGGCATGTGCGGGAGGAAATCATCGCGCTGGGTGGCGAGGTGCGTTTCGGTGCGCGAGTGGCGGATGTGGTGATCGAAGAGGGGGTGATGCGCGCGGTGATGCTGACAGATGGCACCACCATCGAAGGCTCACGCTTCGTCTTCGGCATCGGCCATAGCTCCCGAGACACGTTTCACATGCTGCACCATCGTGGGGTGCCGTTTGAGGCGAAGCCGTTTTCCATCGGCGTGCGGATCGAGCATCCGCAGAAACTCATCGACAAGACGCTCTACGGCCAACGGGCTGGGGACGCGCGTCTGGGCTCCGCGCCCTACAAATTCGTGGCGCACTGCGGCACGGGTCGTGCGGCCTACAGTTTTTGCATGTGTCCCGGCGGGCTTGTCGTCGCGGCGACATCAGAGCCAGGCATGGTGGTGACGAACGGGATGAGCAGCTATGCGCGCGCTGAGTCGAATGCAAACAGCGGCTTCATGGTGGATGTGCGGCCCGAGGACATGCCTGCGGGCGATGTGTTGAGCGGGATCGAGTTTCAGCGCAATCTGGAGCGCCGTGCGTTTGAGCTCGGGGGCGGCAGTTATCACGCCCCAGCGCAGCTGTTGGGCGATTTTTTGGCCGGTCGCGCCTCCACTGGTCCTGGCAAGGTTTTGCCGTCTTACGAGCCGGGCGTGGTGTGGACGGATCTGCGCGAATGCCTGCCCGAATACACGGTTGAAACGATCCAGGAGGCGATTCCGCGTATCAACAAGACTCTGCCCGGCTTTGCCCTCGAAGACGCGGTACTCACTGGCGTCGAAACGCGCAGTTCCTCGCCCACACGCATCCCGCGTGACTCGCAGACGCTGGAATGCATCAGCGTGCGGCATTTTTACCCTGCCGGCGAAGGCGCGGGCTACGCGGGTGGCATCATTTCCGCCGCTGCGGACGGCATGCGTGTGGCAGAGGCGATTTTAAGGGAGACTTGAGCGGATATGCCGCAAAACGCCGCGACAGCCGTCTTCGAGCAGATCGAGCACGAGTTCAAAGCCTTGCTCACCACCGTAGTATGGGTCCGGCACCTCGGTTTCCGAGTGATCGGTGCAGAACTCGCAGAAAAGTCGGATTTTGGAGCCGAATTGTGATTCGCGGTCATAGGAACAGACATCACGCAAGTTTTGCTGGTCCATGACGAGCACGAGGTCGCACTCTCGCAGATCAACCTCGCTGACCTGCCGGGCGCGGCTGCTGAGGTCGTAACCACGGTTTTGTCCGGCGCTGCGCATGCGCTGGTCTGGGAGTTTTCCCGTATGCCAGCCAGCGGTGCCTGCGGAGCGGATGCTCACACGCTCTGCCAGACCTTCCTCGGTGATCATTGAGCGCATGACGCCCTCCGCCGCCGGGGAGCGGCAGATGTTACCCAGGCAGACAAAGAGGACACGGAAAGAGCGGGTCATCACGGCTGCTATCCCGGCCATGCGCCTGACTCAAGGCAAAAATGGTGGCGGAAATCGCGACTCGAGGACACAGAAAGAGGGAAGATTTCTTTTTCTGCGAATGACTCTTTGGTTGAGCCGTAGTTTGAGCACGCTATCTGCTTAATTAGCATCCAAACCCACGCCCACCCTACGCCATGTCTGTTGTATCCAAAGGTCTTGAAGGAATCGTCGCCGCTGAAACTCGTCTCGGGGAGGTGATGGGTGCTGAAGGGGTTCTTTTCTACTGTGGTTATGACATCAATGAGCTGGTCAAAGTCAGCTATGAGGAGGTCGTACACCTGCTTTATTACAACAAGCTGCCGAATCGCGCTGAGCTGGAAAAACTCACTGCCGCGCTGCGCGCCGAGCGCGAGCTGCCGCAGGGAGTGATCGACTTCCTCAAGCATGCGCCCAAAGATGCGAAGCCTATCGACATCATGCGCACGGCGGTTTCGATGCTTGGTTGCTACGATCAGAAGCGTCATGACATCCGTGATTGCCGCTTATTTCCATCGCGCCCGCCTGGGACTCGAACTGCTGCCGGTGCGCAAGGATCTCAGCGAGGCGGCCCACTTCCTCTACTTGATGAACGGCGAGGTGCCGAGCAAGGAGGCTGAAAAGACCCTCGACATCGCCTATATTCTGCATGCTGAGCACGGCTTCAATGCCAGCACCTTCACCGCCCGCGTCGTCGCCTCGACCCTGAGCGACATGTATTCTGCCATCAGCGCCGCCATCGGCGCCCTCAAAGGCCCGCTGCATGGCGGTGCGAACGAAGGCGTGATCCACATGCTCGAAGAAATCGGCACGCCTGACAAAGTGGATGCCTGGGTCGAAGAAGCCTTGGCACAGAAGAAAAAGATCATGGGCATCGGCCATCGTGTTTACAAGGTGCTCGACCCACGTGCGCCGCACCTCCGTGAGATGGCCGTCCAACTCACCGCCCAGCTTGGCGAGTCGAAGTGGATTCAGATGTCTGAGCGTATCGCCGAGATCATGCGCGAGCGCAAAAGTCTCAACGCGAACGTCGATTTCTACAGCGCCACCGTCTATTACAGCCTGGGCATTCCGACCGACCTGTTCACGCCGATCTTCGCCATCGCTCGCATGAGCGGCTGGACCGCCCATGTGCTGGAGCAGTGGAGCGAAAACCGCCTGTTCCGCCCGCTGAGTGCCTATGTAGGCAGGCCGTATGGCCAGAAGGTTGTGCCGATCGACGAGCGCTGATTTCTCAGCTCCGTCCGAGCGAATGGTGTCATGACAAATGTGGCGGGAAGCTGGGTCAAAACGTAAGTCTCTGGCTTGAAACGTCTTTTTCCAGTCTTTGGGGCCGTCTTCGTGTCGTTTTGTGCGCACGCGATGGCGCAGCACGGCTCACGCCTCGTGTGGCAGCCGGTGCAGGAGTATTTTATTCATCGAGACAGCACGCAGCAGGTGCTGGCAGGCACGAAGCGGCTTAATTCCTTCACCACTTACACGCACCTGGGCAGTGATTTGGCTTCCATGGGCAGGCGGAGCATGAAATCGAGTGGCTCACGGATGAGATCGTGGTGCATCTCAGCCAGCAGCCGGATGCGTGGGCGGGCATGTGGCACAGTCTGGCCGGACAGGCGCGGAACGCTGGCCGTGTGATGGATTTCACGCGTGCTTATCCCGAGCAGATCACGGCAAGGCATCAGCCGAAAGTCAGTGCGATCATGATCGAGGCCGCCGGACGCGGTAAGATCAAGCTGGAGATCAAGTCTCCCGCGCAGGAGGTGCGCTGGTCGCAGATGATCGAGCTCAACGAGCCGCAGTACCGCATGTTTGTGCATCCCGTGGCCCCGGAGTCAGTGCGGGATGGGAAGACCCTCGTGTGGACGGCGGAGCCCGGCTCGGAGGTGAAAATCTCCACGCTTTCCCTCGGTGTCGAGGTGCCGCAGATGCCCTGGGATGCCTACGCTTTCCTGGCCTCCTATGCCAAGATCGCGCGCAGCTATTCCATGGAGACCGGCTTCGTCAAAGACCGTGCGCACATTGAGGCGGGCGCGTTTGAGTCCGTGTCTGCCACCGGCATGTTTGCGCTGGCCTCGGCGGCAGCGGCAGAGGAATCCCTCGGAGTGGTCACGCCCGCTGACGCCCGATGGGTGCTCACTCGCACGCATGAGGTCGTCAAGAAGCTCAAAACCGCGCGTGGGCTGTTGCCGCACTTTGTTCAGCGGGTGGATGGAGAGTATCGCCTCCATCCTGGCACCGAATACAGCAGCATTGACACCGCCATCTATGCGCAGTCCATGCTGCTCGCTGCCGTGATGCTCCATGTGCCGGAGGTGGCGGAGGAGATCGTGGGTCAGCTCCAGCGCATCGAGTATGACCTCATGCGCCTGCCGGACGGGCATCTATCCCATGGATTTGCCGATGACGGCATCACGCTGCTGCCTCACGGCTGGCAGGACTGGGGCGGTGAGACTGCCCTCGTCATGCTCATGGAAGGCATCGCCGATCCCCAGCATCGCCCGCCGCCCATGCGCACCCCTGGCAAGGCTTGGCAGGGCACCGGTTTCATCCCCGAGTTGCAGAGCCTCTTTCATCCCGACTTCGACAGTGACGCGCCCGATCTCCATGACGGCGTGCGTTGGCTTAGCGTGCGCCGCGCCATGCTCGGAGCGCAGCGTGCCTACCTGCCCAAACGCTGGCCGCAGTCCCAGGCCGCGCGTCATGGCATTTACGGCCTGTCCGCTGGTGAAAATCAGGCGGGTAACGGCTACCACGTTGGCGGTGCGGATTTGCCAGACCAGAAGTTGGTGCATCCGCACTACATTCTCATGTCTGCCGCGCTGCATCCGCAGCCAGTGGAGATTTACGAACTGTTCGGGCGCATGGAAAAGGCCAGCTACTTCCCGCCCTGGGGTATGGTGGAGAATCTCGACGTCGAGGGGCGAAGCTACCTGCCCATGGAAGGCTCTCTGAACGCTGGCTTCGAGGCCCTCAGCGCCTACCATCTTTTCGCCAAACACCGGCAGATTCCTGACGCGATCTACACCGCCAGTCAAACCAGCCCGCACATTCGCCGAGCCATGCAGTTGTTCTACCCCCAGGCACCAAACCTAGAGCAGCCTGCTGGAAGGTGAAGCAAAGCCTTGCTCCCTGGCCCATCCCCGGCTAACTCGGCAGCCATGTTTGTCGATCAGATCAAAGTTCACGCGCGCGCTGGCAAAGGCGGCGATGGCAGTGCCCACTTTCACCGGGGTAAATTTCGTCCCAAAGGCGGCCCTGACGGCGGCGATGGCGGGAATGGGGGCAGTTTGATCCTGCTCGTCGATCCCAGCACGGACAGCCTGCGCAATTACGTCTTCAACAACCGCCTTCTCGCCGAGGACGGGGCCAAAGGCGGTGCCACGCAATGCACTGGACGCAGCGGCAGAGACGTGACCTACAAAGTGCCGCCCGGCACGCTCGTCAGCCGCATCACCCAGGAATACGACAACGCCACCAACGAACTCGTCACCCGTTACGAGCCTGTGGCCGATCTCACCGAGACCAATGGCACCTATGTCCTCTGCAAAGGGGGCAAAGGTGGAAAGGGAAACGTGCATTTCAAAACCTCTACGCATCAGGCTCCGCGTGAATTCACGCCTGGCACGCCCGGCGAGGAAGGGGACTTCCATTTTGAACTCCGCAGCATCGCCGATGCTGGATTCGTCGGTGCTCCGAACGCGGGCAAGTCCACGCTGCTCTCCAAGCTCAGCGCTGCCAAGCCCAAGATCGCGAACTACCCCTTCACCACGCTGCAACCGATGGTCGGCGTCATCGAGTTCGGCCCCAACCGCCGCGGCACGCTCGCGGACATCCCCGGGCTCATCGAAGGTGCGCATGAAAACATCGGTCTAGGACATGATTTCCTGCGGCACATCATGCGCTGCCGTGTCCTGCTTTTTGTCGTCGATACCGCTGGCACTGAGGGCCGCAATCCCGTGGCCGACCTTGAAGTCGTGCGCACCGAGGCGACCTGCCTGAAAGCACAGAGCACCTCGCCGTGCTCAAGGACCGCTTCAAACGTATCAAAATCCACCCCGTCTCCGCCGAAAGTGGCGAAGGTCTCGACAAGTTGCGCAAGTGGCTTGACGAAAAGATCGGGCAGGACGTGGATTGGTAAGGCCTTGTTGGGAAACCCACCTCTGGATGACGGCGAGGAGGATGCTCACTCACGGAGGCGGCAGCGGCACATCGCTTTTACCGAGGTCTGACGGTGGAGGTGGCAGGATGGGATTGGGAGCGATTGGCTGCCTGCGGTTCATGGGGGGAGGCGTTTCTGAACTGACTGCCGGGGTCTGCGTCGGAATCACCGCTTTCTGGATGACCTCGGCAGGTTGAGTCTCCGCAGGATCAGCGAAGCTGACCCAGCCAGCCTGGTCGCCTTTCTGCAATTGAACGCGTGTCTTGTCCACGGTGGCTCCAGGCGCCAGTTGACGGATTTTGATGCCCATGTCGTTCTCGGAGCCAATACGTGCCTCCATCACCTGTGAAGTCACGCGGTCCACCAACACGGCCACCACCCCGCCGTCGATCTCGTAAATGCCAGAGAGGCTCAGATTGTCCACAAAGTTTGGCCCCGTCGGCGCGTCGGGTGAGGGCAGGTCCTTCGTGGTGAAAATCGAGCGCTTCCAAAGCATCTCAAACTTCTCCAGCTTCGGAAACTCCACGGGCGCAGGTGCGTCTTCCGCTTTCACGGCTGCAAGCATGAATGCCAAAGCTCCTAAAATCATCAGTCGTAAATCGTAAGTCATAGATCAGTTCGATTTGGTGACCTTGGTCACGGTTTTCTCATGATAAAACTGCGTGATCTCGACCTCCGCATTGATGGTCTTGTTCGTGCCGCTGGGATTGATCTGCACGCGGGTGACGCCGATGAAGGACTTCGGTTGTTGCAAGGTGTGCAGCCAAGTGAACAACGCCTGCTCCTGCACACCTGTGAGCGTGGTCTTCACCGTGGCTTGGTCGAAGTAGCCGAGTTCTCCCTCCACCGGCAGACCGTCTGGGCCCAGCGCTTGGGTCTGCTCGACGAATTCCTTCCCCCCAATGCTCAGCCCGAGCTTTTCAGCCTTCTGCATGACTTTTTCGAGCAGCTTAGCGGAGGCATCCTGATGACTGGTGAAACTAGGCAGGCTCTCATCGAGCCACGACTGCTTATCCGCCCACTCCGCGCCCTGGGAGATGGCCAGATTCATGTCGGCGAGTCGGTCGCGCAGAGAGGCGACCTCTTCGCGCACTTCGAGGTAGTTCTTGAACGCCAGCATGCCGCCACCACCGCCGATGAGGACGAGGAACAGCGCGGCAAAGAGGCCGAGGAGCACTTTCTCACTCTTCTTCATCCGGCTGCCCTCCTTTCATCTCAAACGTGGCGCTGTTGTCGCTGGCGATCACCGGCGCGGGCGTGTCCCAGGTGAAATGAGCGAGCGCATCGCTGGTTTTGAGCGCCTGAGTGTATTCCAGCGCCAGCGAGGCACTGGGCATGCGACCGATGATGCTCATGCGCTCGGGCGTCCACTCCCAGTGCGTGATGCTGGCCTCTTTCGATGATTCTGGCTCCATGCAGTGCAGCAGCATCTGCTGCGGCCAAGTGTCAGGGTCGACGGCTGGGGCAGCCTCGCGCCAAGCGGTTTTGTGATCCATGACACGGGCGGCGCGTGGTGTCAGTTCCGCCACTTTTTCACGCAGCACATTGCGCTCCTGCATGGCGAGTGAGGTTAGCGTGGCGATCACCGCGATGGCGGCGGCCACAGCCGTGCCAATCGTGAGCGCGATGAAACGTGTGCGTGACCGCGCCCCCTGGCGCTGCCGCTCAATGACGAGATCCTCCGGCATCAGCAGGCTGCAGCCGCGGGCGGGCATCGTTGGTGCGGGCATGTCACAGCGATACGGCATGAGACCCGTGGCAAGTTGGATCTTGCCGATGTCACCGTCCTCAATCCACAGCACGAGGCTTTCGAGACGGCCTAGCACGCCTTGGAAGCCGAGTTGCAGGCAGATGTTGTTGAGTTCCGCCAGCGCATGATCGTCGAGCTGTGTGGCGGACAAGGGCGTGCAATAAATGAGCTGTGATCCGCTGGTAATGGCGACCACGAGGCGGTCCAGCTCGCGGAAGATCGTGATGCTGCTTTGCACCAGCGGATAGCACAGCGCGTGCAGAGTGACCTCGTCCGGCAGATGGGTGGTGTCGCTGAGTGGCACGGGCAGGTCTTTGAGCGCGAGGATGCGGGCGAGCAGTGCGCCTTCCTTCTCGGCGATGCTGCGGACCTGCACGCTGGCCTCCTCGTCGTTGGTTTTAACGCCCATGCGTTCGAGATGCAGCAGCGCCATGCTGCGCAGGTGTTCGCTTTGGCCTTTCAGCCAGGCCGGTAGCACCCAGAAATGCGTGGCAGGCAGCGCCAGCACGCGACGCTGTGCCTCTTTGCCAAAAGCGGTGGCATCGCCATTCGATTGGCACAAAGCCTCCTCCGCGCCGGTCCAGCTTTGCCAGACCTTCGCGCCAGGGAGCAGCAGCTCATGGGTGGGTTTACGAGTCTTTGCCATGAAGGGGAAGTTCACCCCGCCAGATTGCCTGGCCTCCTTGGGTGATCAGGATGAGTTTGCGTTGCAGCGGGCCGAGCGAGCCGACGCTTTCGATGCGACGGATCGGGCCTGCGAATTGAATCCATTGGGTCAGTTGCTCAACGGTCTGGCGGTTAAAAACACCGAGCATTTGTGCCACCTGTGGCACGCTGGCGAGGCGCTGATCATCCTGAGTGCGCAAAGTGCCGTCGCGCCCGGCGCGGAAGGTCAGCAGCGGTTGCACGCGCTCCATCGGCACATCGCCGAGCAGGGAAATGAGTTCAGCGCTGGCGTCGTTCACGTCCACCATGCCGCTGCCAAAGACCGTAAACCACTCACGCCAGTCTGGCCGCTCAGTGTTCACAATGTCCATGCCGCGCACATACAGCATCTCCTCGACTTCCTTGAACGGGCGGTTGAATGGCAGTCCTTCGAGGCCCGCTTTTTCATACTCGCGCTTTTCAGCGCCGTTGAGGCTGACGTTTTCATCTGCATCCACCCAGTCGATGAGTGCGTCGTACAAGGCGGCGGTGAACTCGGGTTTAAAGCCCCAGCGCGTGAACAAACGGCGCAGCAGCACCTTGTCTCCCGTTTGCAGTAGATGATTGATGTTCAGACGCGCCTCCTCAGACACCAGCGTGACGTTGTAACCACCGTCGTCGTTGGAGCTAAAATGCAGCAGTGGGTCATCGTGCTGGATGGCTGGATGCCGTGCCAATTCGAGGCCCATCTCGGCATAACGCTTGGCAAAGATGCGCCCGCGCATGGTGCGGGTGTAGTCCGTATCCGCTTGGAGCGCCTTGGCTCCTGTGAACATGACCATGCCCAGCACCGCGATCATCCAGAACACGGCGATGAGCGCGGAACCGGAGCGCCAGCGGCGCGAAAATGATGAATGAATGACGAAACCCGAAAAAGGAACACGGCACTCCTGGCGGGCCTCGCGGCTCGTCATTCGGACTTCGGTCATTGGAAGCTCATTCGTCATTCTGAATTCGACATGGGTCACTGCGGCGGCGCCGTCACCTGGGAGAGATCATTCGCGATCCAAAACGTGTACTCATGCTCACGCGGATCGGCGGTGAAGGAAAAGCGCAGCTTCATGAACAGCGGTGGCTGCGGGCGCTTGGCGGGGTCCCAGCTCGTGAACCATTTCTTTTTGACCGGCTCGTAGAACTGCCACTGCATCTGCTTGAGGCCTTCGAGAATGGGAAGCTCGGCCAAGGTGTCGAATTGCTCCGGTGAACGGGCTTGGAGCGGTTTTTTCAGGTGCCGAACGACTAGATCAAGATCTTTGGCGCCAGGGTTGCGCACGAGGCCAAATTCGACGGCATCAGCGAGTTTTAGACGGCGATCCCACACGAAGGGCATGTGTCCGCCGAGGATGAAGAGGTTGCCAGAGGAGCCGCGCGAGACTTTTTCGGCCCCGGCAGTGAGTTGGATGCCCGGTGGCATCGTTTCGAGGTAGTCGCGCCACTGATTGACGAAATTCGTGATGCGCGTCTCTGCCACCCGCGCCTCGCTCATGGATTTGCCGAGCTGCATCGTGCCGTTCGCCACGCCATACACGCCACCGAGGATCAGGCCGATGAGGGCCATGGCCAGGACAACTTCGAGCAGCGTGAACGCGGCCTTAGATCGGGCTGTTGGGCGAATACACATAGGTTTCCATGCTGCGTTTCAAGCGCCGCGCGCGCCCGTCGGTGATCCAT
>JAJTDU010000170.1:19836-24781 GCA_021298725.1 Verrucomicrobiaceae bacterium
GCAGCACCTGTGCCTCCTGCCTAGCCTGGTTGGAGGTTTTGGCGATGCCATCAATGGCCTGCGTCATGCCCACGGCCACGAGCGAGAACAGCGCAAGCGCGAGGATGATTTCGAGAAGGGCGAAACCAGGAGCGGATGAGGCTGTGCAGGTGTGTTTCATCCTCTGACCTGAATGGATTTGCGTTTGGCGCACGCGGTGAGCGGATCGAAGGCGATCTCGATGACACCTGCAGAGCCGCTGAGGCGCACCTCGATCGGCTCACAGATGCCCGTGGGGCTGAATTCCCATCCTTCGCCGCGTTTCGGAGCGCGGAAGACTTTTTCGCCGACACGGCGCACTTGCAGCATCCCGCTGAATTCTTGATCGACGCTGAACGCGCCCGCTGAAAGCTCAATGCGGACCGTTTGCTGGGTTTTGAGCGCCTGGAGCAGGTTTTGACGCGCAGAGGTCTCGATGACCGCCGCCGCGCGGCGCAGCCTGTCCTCATCCCGCACCCCCGAGATGCTCATGACGGCGATGCCGATGACGAGAATCAAAAGCGACATGGCGACGATGATTTCCAAGAGCGTGAAGCCCGCAGCGCGAGAACGACGAATGCCACGCTGAGCGAACAGCGTGACTGGCGTGTGATTCGTGATGGCTCTGAAATTCGTCATTCCGCCGAAGCCCTTCAAATGTCCCAGCTACCAATATCATCCGCATTATCCGGCACCCCGTCCGGACCTGCGGAATAGACATCAAAGCCGCCTTTGTCTTTCGTGCCGGGACGACGGTAATGATAAGGATTGCCCCAGGGATCAATGGGCAGCTTCTTGAGCTTGGCGGACCAGCTTTGCGGGGCTGGGCGGCCACTGGGCTTTTCCACAAGAGCAGACAAGCCCTGCTGCGTGGTGGGCAGAAACATGTTGTCCACCTCGTAAGCACGGAGCGCGGAGATGATCCCGCTGATATGGCCTTTGGAGGTGGTTTTTTTTCCGCCTTCAAGCACGCCGCCGAAATTGACGACGGCTGCGCCGACCAGTAGCGCGACGATGGCGAGCACGAGGATCATTTCGACAAGGGTGAAGCCGGAGGTCGAGTGGCGTGGTTGGATTTGAGTGTGTTTCATGGTGATTGGCTACTTGTTGATGCTGGAGATGGTTTGGAAGATGGTGGTCATCATGAGGTAGGCCATGAGACCGACCATGGCGGCCATGAGGCAGACGATGAGGGGCTGGATGAGCGCCGCGAGGGTCTCGATCTTTTTGGTCAACTCGCGATCAAAGCGCTCTGCGGCACGTTCAAGTGCTGCGGGCATGTCACCGGTCTGCTCGCCCACATTCACCATGTCGATGAGCAGCGGCGGGAACTGGCCGCTGCGGTCGAGCGAGCGGGAGAGCGCTACACCTTCGCCGACGTTGCGCATGACGCTCTCGAACTCCTGGCGCAGGAACGGATTGTCGATGGCCTGTTGCGTGAGCTGCATGGCCTGCACCATGGTAAGGCCATTGCCGAGCAGGTTGGCCATCGTTTCGAGGAACTGGACGTAAAAGCGGGCGCGGAAGATGTTGCCGAACAACGGGAGACGCAGTTTGAAGCGCGACCACGGCACCGCCGACTCTGGGCGTGCGATCCAAGATCTGCCAAGGATGAATGCGGCGATGCCGCCGATGAGGATCATCCACCACGTTGCCTTGAAGGTGTCGCTGACCTTCAGAATGATCTGCGCGGCGAATGGCAGCGAGCCACCGGTCGAATCGAGCATCTCCGTGAGCTTTGGAATGAGATAAACGACGAACAGCATCGTGACTGCCACGGCGGCGACGATCAGGAAGGCGGGGTATAGCAGCGCGGAGAGCACCTTGCTGCGCAACGCCTGCAAAGAACGCATGTACTGTGCCTGGCGCTTCAAGATGGTGCTCAGGGAGCCGCTGGCCTCGCCGGCGGAAACCAGTGCGCAGAACAAATTGCCAAAACTCGGACTGGTGGCGGCGACGGCTTTGGAAAAAGCCATGCCATCTCGCACTTTGCCACGCAGCACGGTGGCGAGCGTTTTGATGCCAGAGAGCTCAAGACGACGCTCCATGGTGGCCAGCGCGGGTTCGAGCTGAATGCCCGCGCCGACGAGATCGGCGAGTTCTTCGATGAATAGCACGACCTGAGGCAGCTTGAGCTTGATGGGGCCGTTGATCGTTTCGGTGGCTGAAGCAGTCGCCTTGCCCTTCGCTAAAGTCTGGGTAGTTGTTTTCGACTCACTTGCGGCCTCTAGCTTAATGGGCTGGATTTTTCTTTTCCCCAGCAACGCAAAGGCCTCGCTGCGATCCGACGCGGCGAGTTCGCCGGTGATGAGACCGGTGGGGCCTTGGGCGCTGTAAACGAAGTTCGGCATGGCATTACGCGGCTAGACGAGTGGGTGCGGCGAGGGTGGTAGTTTGTGGGTTGTGCTGGCGGTCGGAGGCCGCGGTGACGCTGAGGACTTCCTCAATGGTGGTCTCTCCGCTGAGCACTTTTTGGAAGCCATAGCCACGCATGGGGATGTAGCCGTCTTTGAGCGCCTGCTTGTGAAACTCGGCGGGATGCGCGCGGCTGTTGATGAGGTGCTGCAAGGCGTGCGTGACGAGGCAAACCTCGTAAATGGAGAGGCGGCCCTGAAAGCCGCTGCCACGGCAGGCATCACAGCCGACCGCCCGCATGATCTGGCCGCGCACATGCGTGGGAAAGCCGATGGACTTCAAATAACTCTCTTCAACCTGCATCGGCGTTTTGCACAACGGGCAGAGTTTTCTCACCAGGCGTTGCGCGAAGAAGGCGCGCACGGCGCTGGAGACGAGGAAGGGTTCCACTCCCATGTCGATGAGTCGCGTGATGCCGCCGATGGCATCGTTCGTATGCAGGGTGCTGAAAACCAAGTGACCAGTCAAAGCGGCGCGCACAGCGATCTCGGTGGTCTCCAGGTCGCGCATTTCCCCGATCATCACGACGTTCGGATCGCCACGCAGGATGCTGCGCAGGCCGGCACCAAAGGTGAGGCCGATCTCCGGCTTCACGGCGATCTGCACGATGCCGGGCATCTTGTATTCCACCGGATCTTCGATGGTGACGATGCGGCGGTGCGTTTGATTGAGCTCGGTGAGGAAGGCGTAGAGCGTGGTCGATTTGCCGCTGCCGGTGGGACCGGTGATGAGGATGATGCCGTTGGGCAGTTTCAGCAACTCATCGACGACGGGGCGGATGTGGTCGGTGAGACCGAGGCGGTTCACCGTGACTTGCTGCTGCGCAAGAAGACGCAGACTGATGCTCTCACCTTCGACACTCGGAATCGTGGCGACACGCACATCGATGGCGAGGCCATCGAGTTCCAAATTGATACGACCGTCCTGTGGCAGACGTTTTTCGGCGATGTCGAGCCGTGCCATGATCTTGAGGCGTGCGATCACGGAGGCTTGCAGCGATTTGATGTTCTCCGGCACGGGCAGTTCTTCGAGACGCCCGTCGATGCGGTAACGAATGCGCAGGCGATCCTGCTGAGGTTCGACGTGAATGTCCGTGGCGCGTTGTTCGAGACCACGCCGGATGATTTGATTGACGAAGCGCACCACCGAGGCTTCCTCGTCCTCGGGTTCGTCGAGCACGGTGACTTCATCCCGCAAATCCTCCGCGCCCCAGTCGGCCCGGCCTCGCAAAATCTTCTCAAACGTGTCCGCACCGAGGCCGTAGAGCTTTTGCAGGCCTTCGACGATGCGGGTGCGCGGTCCCACATGCCAGATGACCGGCATCGTGAGGCTGGCGGCCACACGTTGATGCGCCACGAGGCTCAGGGGATCAAACGTCGCGATGTGCAGCGTCCGCACGGGTTCGCCGGAAGTTGCTGCAGCGCCATTCTCTTTGATTTCCTCGGTGTAAATCGGCAGCAGGCGATGCCGCAGCGCGATTTCCGCTGGCAGCATGCGCCGCATGCCCTGCTCCGTCGGTGAATCTTCCTCCTTCGGCTCCCACCACGGCAGGTTCAGTGTTTTCGACAATGCCATCAGGAAATCCCGCTCCCTAACGCCCTCACAATCCAAGACGGCATCCACAAACGACGTCTGATTGAAGCAAGCATCCTCAATCGCCTGCCGGACGGCGGGCGACTCGGCACAACCGGCGGTTGTGAGGATTTGGTCGATGAGTGGAAGCATGATGGCAAAACGGCTCTGATTAGGCCTAATAACATCGTAAAATTATGGAAAATAATACAAATGCAAGTTTTTAATACTTCCAAACCATTTGGATGGCTGAAGGGACAGCAGGTCGAATCCGGCATTTTGCGGTGATTTCGGCCTCGTCCACTCGCATCACTTGGTTTCGTTGATCCGGGCGATCATGGCGTCTAACGAGCCGTTCTTGATCGCGATCACACCCTTCGGGTCGATCAGGTAGAGCGTGGGAAAGTTGCGGAGGTTGTAGAGGGAGGTGTTCGGACCGCTGGTGGTGTTGTCGAGCACATTGCGGAAAGTGACTTGGTAGTCAGCGAACGCTTGTTTGGCCTCGGATTCGATGTCGGTGTTCACCCCTAGCACGACGGCTTTTTTATCCTTCAACTGCGCCGCCGCCTGATTCATGAGCGGCAGGAGGCCGTGACAGGCATGGCACCACCCGCCCCAGAAGATCACGATGACGTGTTGGCCGCGATAGTCGCTGAGCTTGAGACTGACGCCGTCCGCGTCCTTGCCTTCGATCTCCGGGGCTTCGCAGCCGACTTGCAGGTTCGTCATCTCAAACAGCATCTTCGCGGTGAAATCAGAGAGCTTGAAGCCCTGGATCGTGACATCGGCGTATTCAGCGTTGAGCTGCTGGAAGCAATCGAGCGCCTTGTTTTTCGAAGCCTCGCCGGAAACGCGGTCGGCAGAGGCGTCGAAGTTTTTGAAGTGGATCGCTCCCAATGCGTAGAGTGCGGCGGCTTTCTCCTAACGGTGGTTGTTTTTC
>JAJTDU010000171.1 GCA_021298725.1 Verrucomicrobiaceae bacterium
CGGCGGGCGTGTAGCCGCGAGAGAACCACCACCAGCGATTCTTGCGGTAGGTGCCGTGGTGCTCGCCACGGCTCTCGCCGAGCTGCACGGTGTCGATGATCAGGCAGACGTAGCCGTGTTTCGCAAACCACATGCCATGGTGCTCATAGCCCGCCTTGTTGCCCAGGCTCACGCCGTCCTTCACCACGTTGGCATGGCCGCAGAAATACAGGATCGTCGGCAGCGGCTTCTCCACCTTCTCTGGCCGGTACAAATTTGCCGTCACATACAGTCCGGGCATCGACTGGAAGTGCAGCTTCTCCACGATGACGCCCTCATGCTTCAGCTCGCCCGTCTTCGTGGCCTTGAGATCGGTTTTCTCCGGCATCGGGTCCAGTCCCAGCATCTCCAGCAACTGCCGTCGATACTCCGGTGCCTTGCTGGTCCACTCCTCCGCCTTCTCGATGTGCCCCACGCCATTGCTCAGAGCGATCTCCCGCGTCTGCTCCGCAAAATAGCGTTCCAGCAGCCGATTGCCTGCCGTGTCCGGCGTCTTTTCAGGATAAGGCGAGGCCGCGGAGGCGAATGAAGCGAGCAGGCAGAAGAGCAGGGGAGTGCGCATGAGAAGAGCACAGCCAAACGATCAGCGAAGGCATGATTGATCGTTTGGCATGCGGAAGCGGCAGGAACTTTGTAAAAAGTGAAATCAGCGGTTGCATTAAAATCGAAACGTTTATATTCGCGGCCCCTGTTTCCACAGACCCCTCGCTCGGGTGGCGGAATTGGTATACGCGCAAGACTAAGGATCTTGTGCCGAAAGGCTTAAGGGTTCGAGTCCCTTCCCGAGCACCATGTGGCACCCCTCAAAAGGTGCCACCCACGTGATCCAAAGCGCGTGGCGGTCCGGTTGTGAACAACTTGGTTTTTCCATCTTGACACTCCGGCCAGTCCCCCTACTATCGCGGCCCCTTTCCTCCCGCCGAGGAACGGCCCGCACACGAAGCATTCCATGAAGACGTTTTCAGCCAAAGCCCAGGAACAAAATCCCACATGGTGGGTCATCGACGCCAAGAATCAGATTCTGGGCGATGTCGCCGTCGCCGCCGCCAATCTCCTGCGCGGTAAGACCAAGCCCACATTCACTCCGCATGTCGATACCGGTGACTTCGTGGTCGTGCTGAACGCCGCTGAAGTTCGTCTGAGCGGCAAGAAGGAACAGCAGAAGATTTACACCTCGAAAGCTGGCTACGTCGGTAATCAGAAGGTCGAAAACGTCGAGCGCGTGCGTGCCCGTCGTCCTGAGCTCCTCGTCGAGCGTGCAGTGAAGGGCATGGTTCCCCACAACAGCCTTGGACGCTCTGTGCTGGGTAAGCTCAAGATCTACAGCGGTGCTGAGCATCCCCATGAGGCGCAAAATCCAAAGCCTTTCGCCGTCGCTTAATTTTTTCATCCATCCGCATGAGCAAGCCCCTCAACAACGCCACCGGCCGCCGCAAGACCGCCATCGCCCGCGTCTTCATTACTGAAGGTGCCGGCAGCATCACCGTCAACGGACGCGACTTCGAGGAATACTTCCCGACCGTCGCTTTGCAGAACCAGATTCTGTTCCCGCTCGCCCTCACCAACTCCCGCCAGACCTATGATTTCAAGGTCAACGCCTCCGGCGGTGGTAGCACTGGTCAGGTCGGTGCAGTCCGTCTTGGCATCGCTCGTGCGCTCATCAGCGTGAATCCTGAGCTTCGCCCCCTGCTCAAGCAGAACGGCCTGCTCACCCGCGACTCCCGCAAGAAGGAACGTAAGAAGCCCGGTCGCCCAGGTGCCCGCAAGCGCTTCCAGTTCTCCAAGCGTTAAACGCGCGTCATCAATCTCAGCTCAGTGTGTGTTTGCAAAGCCCCGCGTCATGCGGGGCTTTGTTCTTTTCGTCGTTGGAGTGCTTCGGGATACCTTTCGCGAAGCATCGCGCTTCAAGAAAACCGGTCGATGTGCCTGTGGTCTGAATTGGCCTTTGCGCACCACAGTTTACCGCCACTCATGCTTCGGATACCGTCCGCGAAGCTGGGCTTTCACCGCCGGATAACCTTCCCGCCAAAACCTACCGAGGTCTCCCGTCGTCTGAATCGGCCGCTGAGCGGGTGAGAGCAGATGCACGGTCACGCTGATGCGTCCTGCGGCCACTTTGGGGTTTTCGTTCACGTCGTAGAGGTGCTGGAGGACGGCGCTGACGGCTGGGGGCTGCTTTTCGTCATAGACGATGCGGGCGGTCTTGCCGTTTTTGAGGGCGTAGCGTTCGGGGGCGTATTTCTCCAGCATCTCGCGCTGGCTGTGGCTGAGCCATTGGTGCAGCGCAGGGAAGACCTCGCGGTCTTTGAGGGCGCGATACGTTGAACAGCCGTGGCAGAGCTGTTCGATGAGGATGTGGCGATCTTCTTCGCCGATGGGCGGGATTTCGAGCTCGGGCATCCATTTGGAGAGGCAGTTCACGCGGGTGATCCATTGCTCGACCTTGTCGTTCCACAGCGGCAGTTCGAGGCGTCCGGCGATGACTTCGGCCGCGAGCAGGCTGGCGGCCTGCGTTTCATCCGGCTCGCCGCGTTCCTTGCTGGCGAGAACGAGGGTGCGAAAGCGCGTCTCCTCCATGTTCATCACACGGCGGTTCACGCTGTCGTAACGGGCGCTGCGTCCAACGCTGCAATCTTCCGGGAACATCTCGCGCAGCCATTCTTCCTCGATTCGGGTGACGTTGTTGAGCTTCACCGTGAGCGCCTTGCCCTGCACCTCGACGATCTCGGAGGCGACGAGCAAGCGCGGGGCTTTGATGTGTGCGTCTTTGTCGAGATGGCCGGTGTAACCACCCGCGAGACGGTAAATGCGGCTACCGGGGCTCGTTTCGACACCGAGATGATCGCTGAACGCGGCGAGCAGGGTCTTCGCCAGCGCTTCCGCATCAGCCACCTCGTCATTGATGCTCAAACCGGCCCGTTTGGCGAGCTGGAGGAACTGATCCGCGCTGCGTGCGGACTCACGCGACGCCATCGCATGCACGCCATAACGGGCGCAGGCATCGGGGTCGAAGTTCATGCCCTCCGCACGCGTGAAAGCCCGCAAAAGAGCCTGGAACTCGCTGATGTCGTCATTCTCCCAAAACTCCTCATTCTTGTGCGAGGCGTTGTTTTTGCCCACGAGCAAGATGTCACGTCCCTGGGCCACAGCGGCGCACAAAGCGGCCTCACGCAGGCAGCCGAACTCTCCGGCTGCCAGCAGCATGCGGGAGAATCGCGGATGCAGCGGGAATTTCGCCATCTGGCGGCCGATTTGCGTGATCTGGCCGTGCGTGTCGATGGCACCGAGATCATGCAAAAGCCCCTCCGCGCGAGCCAGAGAAGCGGGTGTGGGAGCTTCGAACCACTCGAGTTCAGAGTCAGGCAGGAGAATGGGGGCAGAAGAATGATGTTTTTCATGCTCCTGCCCCCATTCTTCTGCCTTCCGCCGGGGATTGGAAAAGAGCACGCGCAGCGCCAGCAGCGCCTCGCTCAAATCGAGTCGTTGAACCTCGGGCAGCTCACTTTCGGCACGCAGCAGGTGTTCACGCTGGGTCCAGAGCCTCACGGCGATGCCGGGGCCGAGTCGGCCGGCACGACCCGCACGCTGCTCGGCTGAAGCGCGGCTGATTTTGTTCACGGTGAGCGTGTTGATGCCGCGACGCGCGTCGTAGTTCGCGATGCGTGCCGTGCCACCGTCGATCACGGCTTTCACACCTTCGATGGTGAGCGAGGTTTCGGCGACGTTGGTGCTGACGATGATCTTCGGCTGCTCGCCGGGTGTGACGGCGGCGTCTTGATCCTGTGGCGTCAATTCACCATGCAGCGGCACCACTCGGCGACCGCGTGCAAACGCACGGCCTTGGATTGCCGCGATGGTCTTGCGGATCTCGTGACCGCCAGGCATGAAAACGAGCATGTCCCCGTTGAAACCGGGCGAGTTCGCGAGGTCTTCGCAGGCACGGGCCGCCTGATCCCAGATCGGCTCGGGGTAGCCGGTTTTGAGCTGCAACGGAGCTTGATAACGAATTTCGACCGGAAACGTGCGGCCCTCGGATTCGAGCAGCTTGCAGGGCTGCATGAAATCCACCAGCGGCCCTGGGACGAGCGTGGCAGACATGACGATGACCTTCAAATCAGGCCGCTTGCGCTGCAAACGCCGTGCAAAAGCCAGCACGAGATCGCCATCCAAATGACGCTCATGAAATTCGTCGATCACGATGCAGCCGACGCGTTCCAGCATCGGGTCTTCAAGCAGCATGCGCAGCATCACGCCTTCGGTGACGTAGGTCAGCCGCGTCTCGCGACTGGTGATGTTTTCAAAGCGCACCTGATAACCGACTTCCCCACCGAGACGAGCATTGCGCTCGCGTGCGACTCGTTGAGCCAGCATGCGGGCGGCGATGCGGCGTGGTTGGAGCACCACGCAGCGTTTTCCTTCAGGCAGGATGCCTGAATCGAGCACGAACTGCGGAATCTGCGTCGATTTGCCGGAGCCGGTGGGCGCTTTGATCAGCAGATTCGGCAGCGCTGGATCGAGCAGAGCGGTGGTGAAGGTCTGGCGGAGTTCAAAGATCGGAAGCGGAGCGGACATGATTGAAAGGAACCATGCGGAATGCAGAGTCAATGTCGTTAAGTTGAGGCTTGGCGAGTCAAAAGTCTTGAAACCAAGAGCGCTGGGAAAACGCAGAGACCCGCTCCAGTCGTTCCAATCCTCGCACGCCCTGAGTCCAAGGTCTTTCGTTCTGAGCATGCAAAAACCTGTGAAGCCCTTGACTTAACCACGTTGAGTTGTCATTCCCCATTCGTCTTTTCCCATGTCTCCTGTGCTCCAAACCCTTTCAGACCTCGTCCGCATCAATAGCATCAACAGCTCGTACGAGGGCGGACCGGGTGAAAAGGAAGCGGCGGCGTATGTGCGCCGTTTTTTCGAGATGAGAGGCATCAAGGTCTGGGAGCAGGAGGTGTTTCCAGGGCGCAACAATGTCATCGCTTGCATTCCGGGTCGTGATTCGTCCCGCCGCATCGTCTTTGAGGCGCATACGGATACGGTCTCGATCAAGGGCATGACGATTACCCCCTTTGACCCAGTGATTCGTGATGGGAAACTGCACGGGCGCGGCTCCGTGGATGATAAAGCCGGCTTGGTCGCGATGATGCACGCCTTGGCGGACATTCATGCCAGTGGCGAACTTCCGCCTTGCGAGGTCTGGCTGGCCGCCGTGGTGGACGAGGAGTTTTCCTTCCGAGGCGTGGTGAAACTTTGTGAAGATCTCAAAGCGGACGCCGCCGTGGTCGCGGAACCCACGGAGTTCAAATGCGTGATCGCTAGCAAGGGCTGTCTGCGCTGGCGCATTCGCACCAAGGGGAAGGCCGCGCACAGCGCGAAGCCGCATCTCGGCATCAACGCGATCACGGCCATGTCTCGCATCGTGCTGATGCTGAACGAGGATCATGAGCGCATGCGGCAGGTGCAGCATCCGCTGCTGGGGCCTGGCACCTGCAACGTGGGTGTCATCAAAGGCGGGGTGCAGGTCAATTTCGTGCCGGACGAAGCCGTGATCGAGGTTGATCGCCGTCTGCTGCCGGGTGAGGAGGTGGAGCAGGTGCTCGCGCACTATCAATCGCTGCTCGACGAACTCGCGCAGCGGCATCCCGACGTGATCGCCGAAATGGAAAAGCCGATGCTGCAGGACTGGCCGTTTCAGACGGACGCGGACACCTCCCTCGTGCATCTCTCACGCGAGGTTTTACGCGAGATGAGCCGCGAGGACGGCGTCAGCGGCGTGCCCTTTGGCAGTGATGCCAGCAAGTTCTCACGCCTGGGCATTCCCACGATTCTGTTTGGACCCGGCAGCATTGATCAAGCTCATGCCGCCGTCGAATACGTCGAATGCGCCGAGGTGGAGGCCGCGCTGGCGTTTTACACGCAGATTGCTCGGCGTTTTGTGTGAGCTTACTCAGGCTTGGCTAGAGTCGCTGCTGC
>JAJTDU010000019.1 GCA_021298725.1 Verrucomicrobiaceae bacterium
TCATAGACGGTGCGGAAGTAGTCGCCGGCCATCGTTTGGGCGATGTCGCGGTTGGTGCGCTTGCGATCGGCGTCGGAAATGGTTGGAAGCGGTGTGTCGAGCCAGGCATCGGCGCGGGTCGTGCGGATTTCCGCTTCACGCACAGAGGTGAGATACTGCTCCATGCGGTCTTTGTCTTCCTTGCCCATCTTCTGCTCGAGCTGGCGCACTTCGGCGAGGTTGGCGTCGAGCACGCTGCCCTTGCGGCGCAAGGCACGGCGTTGCGCCTCTTTGCCGCCCTTCGGTTCTTCAAAGAGCGAGGCGAAAATCTCGCTGCAACGACGCAGCGCCGGCAATTGCACGCCGTCAGCGGTCCAGGCGAGCGAGTTCTGCGTGAGCGCGATCTCCATCGAAGCGACTCGCGTCTGCTGCGCGGTGATTTCGGCCATCCTTTGGTCCACGGAGATGGTGTTGCGATCCGAGGGGCCGAGCTTGCCGCCGGTGAGGAAGATATTGATGCAATTGTGGTGATAACTGAGGCTACCCGGATGATGCAGACCGCTGATCGGCGTGATGACCTCACGATGCTTTTCCAGCGGCTTCAACGACCGCGAAAACTTGTAATCCCGGCCCGCCGTCGTGATCTGGTAGTTCAGCGAGTGCACGCCATTGGCGAGGTAGATGAAGGCACTGCGCTTTGGACTCGATGCGATGGCTTTTTCGGCCGCCCGCAGCGGCACCATGCACTCCAGCATGGGCAGTGAGATAAAGCTGCCGAGCGCCTTGAGCGCGTGACGTCGATTGAGGAGCCAGGATTGGGTTTGGATGTTCATGGAATGGAGTGGTGGAGGATTGGAGAAATGGGCTTATCAGCGCTTCTTCATCAAATCGGAGAGCGCCACAGCGCGGACGATGTCTTGGATGCGGTAGTTGGACTTCTTCGCCTCGGCCTGGATCGCGTTGAGGTCGTCTTGATCGTCAAAGCTGAGGGCGCGGCGCAAGCCGTAGGTGCCAAGATGCTCGATGAAAGCGCGGGCAAGTTCGTCACGGTCTTCGAGGAGGCGTTGTTTGAACTCGGTGGAATCCTTGAAGGCACGGCCATCGGGCATTTCACCGGCGGCATTGATCACGGGGTCATTGCCGACACCGGCTACGATCTTCTCATGCGTGCGCCATTGGCCGATGGCGTCGTAGTTGTCCCAGGCGAGGCCGAGCGGATCGAGGTTCGCGTGGCAGGCGGCGCAGTTCGCGTCGTTGCGATGAGCTTCGATTTTTTGACGCAGGGTCGCTTTGGGGCTCTGCGGCGTAGGGGGCTCGATGGCAGGGACGTTGGCTGGAGGCGGTGGTGGTGTTTTGCCGAGAACGACCTCGCTGAGCCACACGCCGCGATGCACGGGGCGATGGCGGGTGCCGTCGGACGTGAGTCCGAGCACCGCGCCCATTGTCAGCAGGCCGCCACGGCGATCTTCGAGCTTCAACGAGACACGCTCAAAGCTGCCAGTCTTGGATTCCGGCAGTCCGTAGAATTCGCAGAGCCGCGCATTGGCCACGGTCCAATCGGAATGGATGAAACCATCGATGGGCAGGTTTTTGGCGAACATCTCGCGGAAGAACTCCACCGGCTCCAAGCGCATGCTGTCCTCCAGCCACGCGTCGTAGGTTGGATAGAGCTTTTTGTCCGGCGGGAACATGCCCACGCGGTGAAGTTGCAGCCACTGACGCGAGAAATCTTCGATGAAGCGGCTCGCTTTGCCATCCGCGAGCATGCGGTCCACTTCCTTCTTCAATCCATCGCCCTTGAGCGTTCCGCCTTTGGCTGCGGTGAAGAGCGCATCGTCGGGCATCGAGCTCCACAGGAAATAGGAAAGCCGCGAGGCGAGTTCCGGCTCGGTGAGACGCACGCGGGCCACGGGATCGCCCTCGACGAGGTAAATGAAGTGCCGCGAGGTCAGCACACCCTGCAAGGCCACGCGATAGGCATCCGCCAGCTTCTCGCCCGCATCACGCTCCTCGCGATATGACTTCAAATACTGCTCGATCTCCTCCGGCTTCACCGGACGACGCCACGCACGCTCCGCGAAGCGCTGCAAATGCGCTGCCACCAGCTCGGGCGTCGCGTCATCGGGCGGCACCACCTCCTTGCGCCGTGATTTTTCCGCCTCCGACACCAGCGGCCCTTTCCACTCCACCCAATCGAGGATCACCGTGGAGAAGAGACCATTTCCTTGGCCATCGAACATCTGCGGCGCGTTTGGATTCAGCAGGTAAGTCTCGCTGCTGTGCGTGAACATGTAACCACGGCCACCGAGCGCACCGCGGAAGGCCGCGCCTTGCCTGCGGTCCACCACATCCGTGGCCACCACGCAGAAATCTAGCGACGTGGGCATCTCAAGAAACACCTCGAACTCATACACCTGCGGCTTGTCCTCCGGTGCGGTGATGTCGAATTCGATGAGCCCATCCACCGTTTCCTCGCCCGTGCGCTTGCCGATGCTCAAATGCGCCGTCTGACCACCGATCGGACGAATGCCGCTGGCCTGGATACGGAGCTTGTAGAGCCCGCTGTGCTCCGGCCCGGTCTTGCCGAGCCAGTTCGGCGAGAGCGCGTTTTGGACCGTGCCAGGGAAAAGCAGCCACCGCAGCGGCTTCTTGATGCCAAATCGATCCAGCACCGCCTGCTGATCCTTGCCACCGCCATAATGGATCTCCGCCGCTGTTTTGCGCACCTTGCGTGCCTCGCTCGTCGCCATCGGGAATGCCCGATCCAGCACCAGCTCCGCCGCTCGGTAATAGCGATCCACATGCGACGGCGAAAGCGACAGCTCTGACCCGATGCGCTCAAAGCCATGCCAGCGCGTGTCTTCATTCAGCTCCCCCGGCTTCGCGGGATCGTAGCGCACGCCGAGCAAATCATAGACCGTGTTTTGATACTCCGTCCGGCTCAGCCGGTAATGCGCCACCGGCGGCCGCGCCGCCATCCGCGCCGCCCGGCCCTCTTTGATGCGCGAATCCAGACTCGCCACAAAAGCCGCGATCTCCTCCTGCGTCGGCCTCTTCTCCTTCTTCGGCGGCATTTCGCCCGAATTCACCTGCTCCAGCATCTCCGCCCAATGATGCGTGTCAGCGCCGAGTTTAAAATCCCGCGAGAGCTGGTCGATGCGCAGATCACCCTTCTCTTTTTCCGGCCCATGGCATCGGAGGCAGTGTGTCTCTAGAAAAGCGTCATACGGTTCCGCAGCGAAGCTAGCATCAGAAAAGGCAAAGCCAGCGGTGAGCGCTACGACGAATGTGGATCGAAAGCGAAAACAAGAAGTCATGGTGGAGTGAGATGAATACGCCTGGTTGGCGACATACTTAGCAGTGCATTCCACGCGAAAACTAGGGCGGGCATCACGCTTTCCCGGGACAGACGATTCAGGGTGTCGTCGTTAGCCACTCCAGATTGAAGCGTGCGCAGTCGATGGCGGTGTCGGCTTCATACAAACAGAGCACGGTGCCATCCGGCAGCACGGCGAGATCGGAGTAGGCGGCTTTGCCTGAATCGAGCACTCGGTTCACCGGCCAGATCTTGCCGTCGTCGCGACTGAGCTTGATGCAGAGATTCTCGCGCTTACCGCGCCCTGCGGGGATTTCTCTGCCGTCCTTGTCGAGACCGAGGCTGTGCGGATTGGAAAAGATGAGCGTCCCAGGCTGAGACGGATGCGCCACGATGCTGGCCATGCAGATGGGTTCCCAGAGTTCACTGTGGAAGACGGGCTTGCTCCAACCCGTGGCACCATTTGAACTGATGGTGATGATTTTTCGGTTTGGCTTCGAGACGCTGCGCGTGACGAGCATCACGCTGTCGTCCGCCAAGGTGGCGAGCATGGTCTCGTTCGGATTTTTACAGTCGCCTTCGTTCGGAACGGCGAGATCGCCCGCCTTCCACGTCTTGCCGTGATCGTCGCTGTAGATCGTGGCGGCGGCGGAGGGCGCATGATCACCCGTTTTCCCGTAGGCGAGCCAGATCGGCACCAAGAGGCGTCCGCTTTTCATCTGAATGCCATGTCCCGGACCGGTGGCGATGACTTTCCAGTCGTAGCGCTTGCGAAACGGCTCAAACGTCGCTGTGATCTCCACCGGCGCGCTCCAGGTGACGCCATCGTCTGTGCTGCGCATGGAGTAGCAGCGGGCGTAGTTGATGCAGTAGAGAAACTGAATCGCACCCGTCTCGCGGTCCACGATGGCAACGGGATTGTTCACGGTTTGCTCACGCTCACCGCCCTCCTTGTGCTTGTGTGGATTGCCTTCGAGTCGCGCGCCCTTGTGCGCGATGTGCTGCGCGGGCTCCCAAGTTTTACCGCCATCGGTCGAGCGGCGTAGATGCACCTCGATCTCACCCCAGTCTGAGCTGTTGTTCCGCCGCGCTTCGGAATAGGCTAGGACCGTCCCTTGGGTCGTGACCACAATGCCCGGAATGCGATACCGCGCGATGCCATTCATGGTCGGTGGGAAGACAGCCGATTTTTCCAAAAGGGGTTCGCCGGCATGGAGTGCGCCCAGGCAGAGCGCGAGCAGGAGGAGGGGATGTTTCATGATGGAGGATGGAAGAGAGTGAATCGTGGATTCGATTGGCAATCGAAGCTACAACTTGCCGCATCGATGCAAGTGCGCCTTGCCGAGCGTCTGACGGGTCGGTGGTGATTTCTGGCTTTCAGCGAAACGAACCGCTGCAGCCCGCTTTTGAGGATGATCGAAGGTTTTCGCCCAGACGCCTGCCCCACACTATGGTGAGCGGTTGATCGAGTCTGGCGTCGTAGCTGGCGAAGAAGCCCTTCGCACCGAAATCGGTGGGCTGCGCGGCAGGCAGGCGACGGAATCCACCGGCCAGTCGGTCATGGCGATGCTGTCGGCATGGCTCGCTTCCGGCCATGCATGACTCGCGCCCGGAAGATTACCGCCAAAGGTATTCAAATCCCGCTACTTCTTCACCCACCCGTCCTTCAGCGTCACAGTGCGGTTAAACACGGGCGCTCCGAGCTTGGATTCGATGGGGTCGGCGTAGAAGTAAGCGACGCGTTCGAACTGCCAGTGGCTGCCGGGGGCGGCATCCTTGAGAGAGGGTTCGAGTTTGGCAGCGGGGATGACTTCTAGTGAGGCGGCGTTGAGGAACTGGGTGAAGTCGCCGTCTTCGCCTGCATCGGCGTCCGGGGTTTCGACGGTGAAGAGGCGGTCATACANAGCGCACAGGGGCGTCGATGGCGTGGCGGGCGCTGACCCAGTGGATGATGCCTTTGGGCTTGGTGCGGCCTTCGGGCTTTTTGCCGTGGCGGGTGGTGTCGTCGTAGGTGCAGCGGAGTTCGATGATGTTTCCGGCCTCATCCTTGATGACTTCCTGGCAGATGATGCAGAAGGCGAACTTGAGGCGCACTTCACCGCCGGGCTTGAGGCGGTGGAAGCCCTCGGAGGGGAACTCCATGAAGTCGTCGGACTCGATGTAAAGCTCGCGGCAGAGCGGCACTTGGCGTGTGCCTGCAGTGGGGTCTTCGGGATGGTTGGCGGCTCCGAAATGCTCGACCTGGTCCTCGGGGTAATTGGTGAGGACGACTTTGATGGGACGCAGCACGCCGTAGGCGCGGTGGGAGATTTTGTTGAGGTCTTCGCGGATGGCGTGCTCCAGCAGGGCGATCTCGGTGAGCGAGTTAAACTTGGTGAGGCCGATGGTTTTGCAAAAGCTGCGAATGGCGGCGGCGGTGATGCCACGGCGACGCAGGCCGCTGATGGTGGGCATGCGCGGATCGTCCCAACCATGAACGAGGTCTTCTTTGACGAGGCGGAGCAGCTTGCGCTTGCTCATGACGGTGTAGGTGAGATTCAGGCGGGCGAACTCACGCTGAGACGGCTGGCCGGGCAGTCCATCGACGTTGTTGATAAGCCACTCATACAGCGGGCGGTGGATCTCGAACTCGAGCGTGCAGAGGCTGTGCGTGATGGACTCCAGCGCATCGCTGAGCGGATGCGCGTAGTCATACATGGGGTAGATGCACCACGCGTCGCCGGTGCGGTGATGATGGGCGTGGAGGATGCGGTAGAGCGCCGGATCACGCATGTGCATGTTCACCGAGGCCATGTCGATCTTCGCGCGCAGCACCTTTTCACCTTCTTTGAACTCCCCTGCCCGCATGCGGCGGAAGAGGTCGAGATTTTCCTCGACGCTGCGCTCGGCGTAAACGCTGCGCGTGCCCGGCGTGGTGAGCGTGCCGCGATTATGACGCATCTCCTCCTGCGTCTGGTCATCGACATACGCGAGGCCTTTAGCGATGAGCTGCTCGGCGAATTGATAGAGCTTCTCAAAGTAGTCGCTGGCGTAGAAAAGGTGCGTGCCCCAGTCGAAGCCGAGCCATTTCACGTCGGCCATGATGCTATCGACGTATTCGACTTCTTCTTTGGTGGGATTGGTGTCGTCAAAGCGCAGGTGGCAGCGGGCGTTTGGCGCATTTTCCTGAGCGAGGCCGAAATTCAGGCAGATGCTCTTGGCGTGGCCAATGTGGAGGTAGCCATTCGGCTCCGGCGGGAAACGGGTGACGACCTGGCCGCCGTTGCGACCGGCGGCGAGATCGGCAGCGATCATTTCACGGATGAAATCGAGGGAGGCGGGAGGTATGGCGGCGGCTTCGGACATGGAGGGCGGAGTTTGGGCCGAAAGTTTGAAGTTCAAAGTTTAAAGTTTGAAGTTCGCGGCCCGGTGTTCGCAGTTGCACGGGGGCGGAATCCGTTGTTTTTCACGGGAACCATGTCCCACCCAGCTCCAGCGCCCACGCACCTTGATCTCTCGAAACTCGGCGAGCCACTCTATCGCGGCTCCGTGCAGAATCTCTACGCCGTGCCGGATCATCCGGGTTTTGTGGTGTGCGAGACGACGCCTGCAGGTTCGGTCTTCGATGTGGGATCGATTTTCAACATTGAGGGCAATGATTTGAACCGCGCCATCTTCCGCCACGCGATGTACTCACGCCTTGGCCAACCGGAGACTTGGCAGCGGGTGAAGGTGGCGATTGAAAAGACACCAATGGATGAGGCATGGCGCCAGGAACTGCTCAGCGGACCGATGGAGCAGATGCTAGAGCGCGGCGCGCACACGCATCACATCGGCATGGTGGACGCGCAGACCGGCGAAATCGTGCGTGATGGCCTGCCAAAGAATCCGAGCTGCTACAACGTCGTACGCCGCTTCCCGGTGATGCATCCACCGCAGCGGCATCTGCTGGGCACGCATGTGTTTGATTATGCTCAGTTCCGCCAGAGTGCGACGTATGTGGTGCCGCTGGAATACATCGTGCGCTTCGGTGTGACGAGCGGGTCATCCATTTTGAAGAAGTATCAGAGCCTCAGCGAATCCGCAAAACGTGCCTACGAGCAGGAACTCGGCCTCTCAAAGCCGATGGGCGTGTGGGAGATGCTGGAGCGGCCGATTTATGACCTGACGAGCAAGTACGAGCCGGAGGACCGTGCCGTGAGCAAGCAAGAGGCACTCATGATGTCTGGCCTGAGCAGCGAGGACTTCCTGCACACCGTCAAACTGGCCATCCTCGGCGGCTGGGCCGTGCGCGAGCTATTGGAGAGCGCGGGATTGCTGCTGTGGGATCTGAAGTGGGAATTTGCCGTGGATCGCGAGGAACTGCTCTTCGTCGATACCATCGACGCCGACTCCTTCCGTGGGACCACCTTCCTGGATGTCGAAGGCCGCAAGCTGGTGATTCACTACAACAAACAGGCCATGCGCGACTACTATCGCCTCGTGCATCCCGACTGGTATGCCGGGATCAATGAAGCGAAGGCCCAGGCGCAGAAGATCGGCGTGCCATTCAAGCAAGTGCTCAAGACCGGCCAGAACGACGGCCAATGGCCGCAGACACCCGTGGTGGACATCGAATTCCTCGATTTGCAGGCCCGAAAGACTGCGCTGATCCGCCAACATGTCGCCTCAGAACGTGACGCGGCGGCCATCCGGGCCGAATTGCAGGCCACCGGCGAGGCGGAGGTCGAATTCTACCGCCAGCGTGGTTTGCTGGGCGAGCTTCTGAAGGCAAACGCGGCAGGCTGAAATCACTTCATATTCAGACAGACAAAGTGCTTGCGCCGAGAGCGGAAACGCCTATCAATCTCGCCCCTTCTTCGGGAGGGATGTGATTCCTGAGTAGCTCAGCGGTAGAGCGGGTGGCTGTTAACCACTAGGTCGTAGGTTCGAACCCTACCTCAGGAGCCATCAAATGGCAGAGTAGCTCAGGGGTAGAGCAGAGGACTCATAAGCCTTTGGTCGGGAGTTCAAATCTCCCCTCTGCCACCACCTTTAATTCAATCCCATAACGGTGGTGGGTGGACACGAAAAAGCGGCCCGAAGGCCGCTTTTAAATTGAATCGCATGGTGGCGTATCGCCGCCCTCATCACTTCTTCGGCGCGGACGGCTGCTGTTTGGGATAGCCTTCCAGCTTCACGACACTGACGGCGCTTTCCGTTGGGAAATCGGCCGGAACTGCGGAGGTGCGCTCGACATTGCCGGTGGCGACCCATTCGGTGCCGCGTTGCAGGAGAGTATAGAAGCCACGATCCAGCATTGAGTAGTCGGCGTGACCGAGCGTGGTGTGAAAGACGCGGCCTTTGTGGTAGGCGAGCACTAAGTTGTTCGGCTCGTTCACCGCCGTGAGGTCGGACACTGCGGTGCTGAGGATTTCTACGTTCTCGCCCGGGCCGCGCAGCTTGCTGTAGAGTTCGTCTTTGGCATGCAGCCAGCGTTTCGGCAAGCCGCGCATGATCGGGTGATCTGGGCTTTGTGTTTCGACGATGAACTCATGCTGCGGGCCGTGCGCGCCGCCGTTGCCCGCGCTGGTGTCGCGGAAAAGCTTGCCGTCCTTCACATAGAGCCACGGGCCGCTTTTCTCATTGCGACCACCCCAGCCACCGACGCCGATCATGTCGTTGTATTCCTTCCAGTCCGGGAAGGAATTATTCGCCGCATGCACGGAAACGAAGCCGCCGCCATCGGCCACATACTTTGTGAAGGCATCGCGCACGTTCTGCGGCCAGGGTTCGCCGTTGTAGTTGCTCACCACGGCTTGATAGCCGGTAAATTTCGGCTTCCAAGCCTGCCATGCCGCCGCAGGCGATCCCTTCGGCGGTGTCGTGCTCACTTCGACGGTGAAGGCACCGCTGCCTTCCAGCGCGTCCTTGAGCACCGGCGTGGTGATGTCCCACTTGTGGTTGTTTTGTCCGTCAATGATGAGGACTTTCAGTTGGTCAGCAGCCTGGAGGCTGATGGCGGCAAAAACGAGGCCTGAGAGGAGGATGGAGCGCATGGTCGAACAGTTGCTATCCATTATGCCTGTTCTTGGCAAGAACGAACATCGCTACGGCTCCGTAATTCATCTTGACCCTTGGCTCCGCTCCCGCCCACAGTGCGTCGCTCCCTCCTGATGTCCCTGCTCCTTGCTGTTTTTATTTACCTGAACCTGCTGCTGATCCTCGCAGTCGTCTCCGCCTCGGAGACCGCGATTCACAGCGCACGGGATGTGGAGGCTCAGCTCCTCGCCGCCGGGGAGGGCGCGGTGGCGAAAAAACTCCGCGCCATCACCGCCAACCCCTTTGCGCAGCTTCACCGCGCTCTGTTGCTCTCCGCCGCACTGAATCTCGCGTTAGCTGCGCTCGGCTTGTGGATCGTCACCGGGCCGCTGCGCTCGCAGGGCTGGAATCCGTGGATCGCATCATCTGTGCTGTTCTTGGCAACGGTCCTGCTAGGAGACATGGCTCCGAAATTTTTTGCTGCGCGTGCGCCCTCCGTGGTGCTGCTGGGGAGTTTGCGTTTGCTGAACCCCCTGCGTGTCTTGCTTGATCCACTCGCCACATTCACCGACCGCACCGCAGACCTCATCCTGCAAAAACTCGTCACCAAACATGTGAAGGCGCGGCTTCCCGTCACCCGCGACGAATTTGAGACCCTGGTCGAAATGCGCCAGGAACAAGGGCTGCTCGACAGCGATGAAAGCGCGATGATCCACGAAGCGCTCGACATTGAGGCGCTGACCGTGCGTGACTGCATGATCCCGCGCGTGGATCTCGCGCTGATGAGCAGCGAAGACGCCGAATCCAAGACCACCGCCGTGCTGGAGAAAGCAGCCAGCCGTTTTGTAATCGTGTATGGCGAGACGCCGGATTCAGTCGAAGGCGTCATCAATACCGCTGCCTGGAAGCTGACCAACCGACCGCCGTGGCGCACGCTGCTGCGCACACCAGCTTTCGTACCGGAAACCATGCCAGTGCTGGAAGTGCTGGACCATCATTTGCCCAACGACGACGCGCCGGTTCTCATCGCAGATGAGTACGGCGGCCTGGAGGGCATGATCACCCGCCGCGAAGTTGCCGATTGGCTGCTCTATGAAGCCGCGCCGTGGCAGGGCGAGGACGCCGAGATTCGCGATCTCGGTGCCGGACGCTACTTGCTCAATGGCGGCACACGCCTGGATCATTTGCGCGAGGAGCTAGATCTTGATTTCGACGCTGGCGGCATCGACACCATCGGCGGACTCGTTTTCAACCAACTCGGCCATGTGCCGAAGGCAGGCGAACGCATCACCATCGGCAATGCTGAGATCAAGGTGCGCCGCGTCGTCCGCGCTCGCATCCAGGAGCTGGAGCTTCGCCGCAAAGCCGCACCAGTGGATGAATCCGGCGACATCTGACCAGGCCCTTCTCAATCACTCTCCCACCGCTCCAAGCTCTGATTTTCGTCATTCGCCACTCTGAATTCGTCATCGCCCCATGACCTGGCTCCTTCTCATCATCTGCCTCGCGCTTTCCTTCATGCTCTCCGGCCTGGAGAGCGCGGTGCTGGCCGTGAGCCGCGTGCGCGTGCGTCATGCTGCGAACGAGGGAGATCTCCGTGCGCGTGGCCTGCTGCCGCTGCTAGAGGATCGTGACGCGCTCATTGGCTGCATCACCGTCGCCAATCATCTGACGAATCTGCTCGCCTTCCTGCTCATCGCGCTGCCGGTCATTCGAAATGCCAGCCTGTGGGGCTATGTGCTCGCTTTCCTCGCAGCGCTGCCAGTTTTTCTCATTGGGCTGGAAGTGATGCCGAAAAAACTCTTCCGTCGCTATCCGTTCCGCTCGCTGCGGATTGTTTCTCCACTGGTGCATCTTGTCGGCCTAGCGCGTCCGCTGTTCCGAGCCTTCGCGTCGAAAAAAACCGCTGCCGAGAGCGCTGAGTCGCCCAGCGAGGCGCACCAGGCACGCGGGCGTGATGATTTGAAGGCGCTGGCACAGGAACTGGCCGTGCAACACCAGCTTTCCCCCACCGCCACACTCCTCATCGAGCGCGTGCTCGACTACAAAAAGCTGCGCACCTCCGACCTCATGCAGCCGCTCACGCGCAGCATCGCTCTCGCGGCGGAGATCCCTCTGAGCACTGCCTTGATCCTCGCCCGTGAGCAAAACTGCACGCTGCTCCCCGTGCTGGGAGAGAGTGGCGCGTTCATCGGCGTGCTCGACACCTCCGAGCTCCCCGCCGTGCTCCCCCATGACCGCCTAGTGCGGCAGCACATGCGCACGCTCGACACCGTGCCCGCCGCTCTCCCTGCCCTGCACACGCTGCAGCGCATGCGCAAACAGGGCCGCCGCCTCGCCATCGTTATGGACGAGCGCCAGCAGCCCGTGGGCTTTGTCAGTGAGGCGCGCCTGCTGGAACCGCTGATGCGTTGATGCAGTTTTGCGGTTGTTTGCCGTTGTTGACGGTGGTTTACATGGGGCTGAACCGCCTCACCTCATGCCCAAACTCGTCTTCGCCACCTCAAACGCCCACAAAACGGAAGAAGTCGCCGCCATTCTCGGCAGCGCTTGGCAAGTCGAAGACTTGCGTGTGCATCCTGGTGTCACACTTGATGAGGAAACGGGCGACACGTTTGAGGCGAATGCCATCATCAAAGCCCTCAGCGGTAGCCGTGCTCTGCCGGGCCATCTGGTGCTCGCAGATGACTCCGGCCTCGAAGTCGATGCCCTCGGCGGTGCTCCGGGCGTGCGCAGCGCCCGTTATGCGGGTGAAACGGCCAACGCCGCCGATAACCGCACCAAATTGAAGCATGAACTCGGCAAACTGCCTCAAACAGCCCCCTTCACCGGTCGCTTTCACTGCTGCATGGTCGTTGCCTATGGTGGAGCCGTGCTGCACGTCACGCACGGCAGCGTCGAAGGCCGCCTCATCCGTGAAGAACAAGGCGTGGGCGGCTTCGGCTATGATCCGCTGTTCATTCCCGACGGTTACAGCGACACCTTCGGCCTGCTACCCGCTGAAACGAAAAATCAGCTCAGTCATCGCGCCCGCGCCCTCGCCGCGATGAAGGAAACACTCGCCACCCTGGCCTGAAAATGCGCCACTTGCTTCTCCTCACCGCTTTGGCGGTCAGCAGTTGCGTTCAGCCACCGCTGCCGCCACCCGTTGTATCCGAACTGGCTCCATCCTGGGAAGAAGTGGCGGCACAAGCGCCCGCTCCGGTGGCTGCTCCTTCTGCTTCGTTCGGCTGGCAACTCGACGCTCCCGTTGAAAGCCAACCGCTTCGTGGCAATGCCACGCTACAGACGCTCTCCGTCAGCAAAAACGGCGACTCAGTGAAACTGCAGCTCGTTTATTTCGACAGCCGCAGCCACGAGCTCAAAATCATCGACCAGCCCGAAGCTGCTGCTGGTGGTGGTCAAATCATCGACCAGCCCGACGCTGCTGCTGGTGGTGGTCAAATCACCGCCTGCATGCGGCAGGCCGGAGCCATCGCGGCTCAGCGCCCGCCACTTGATCCAAACCGGGCCACGTTTGGTCGATTCCGGCAAACCAGTCGCCAGCTTGGAGCGCCGCAAGCACGTTCCACGCACCTTCATCGCCACGGACGGCTCGCATCGCTGGATCTTCGGTCTCGCACGCCACACCAGCCTCGGAGAACTCGCCGAAGTCCTCGCCACACCCGATCTGCTGCCCGGCTTTCAAGTCCACCGCGCCCTCAATCTCGACGGCGGTCGCTCCTCCGCGATTTACTACCGCACTGCGGACGGTCGTGAGCAATCCGCCCCCGGCTGGAGCACCGTCAGAAACTACCTCGCCATCGTACTGCGCTGAATGAACGTTTGCGATGGTTGACGGTTGTTTGCGGTGGTTGACGATGGTTGCTTCAAAACCGCGACCTGCCGCTTCGTCATTCGTCATTCTGGTTTCGTCATTTCCACCATGTCCCCTGCTTCCAAATCCTTCCTCCTCGATCTCCTCTCCACCCCCAGCCCCACCGGCTTTGAAGCACGCGGCCAACGCAAGTGGGCGGCACACACGCGCAAGTTCGCCGACCGGGTGGAAAGCGACGCCTACGGCAATGCCTGGGCCACGCTGGATGGCGGTACGCATGGACGCCGCCTCATGTTCGAGGCCCATGCCGACGAAATCGGCTACATGATCCGGCACATCTCGCCGTGCGGCTTCATCTATGTCGATCGCATCGGCGGCAGCGACGTCGCCACCGCCCGAGGCCGCCGCGTGGACATCTTTGGCGACAAGGGCACCGTGCGCGGCGTCATCGGCAACATCGCCATGCACATCCGCGACCGTGAGGACGAGAAAGTGCCGAAGGCGCATGAACTCGTCATCGACATCGGCGCTTCGAGCGCTCAGGAAGTCGCCGAGGCCGGCATCCGTGTCGGTCATCCTATCGTCTATGCCGACGGCGTCGAGGAACTCGGCACCGACAAGCTCTGCGGCCGCGCCTTGGACAACCGCGTCGGCGGTTTCATCATCGCCGAGGTCATGGCCCGGCTCAGCAAGCGCAAAACACGCCTATCCTCGACGGTTTACGCCGTGAACGCCGTGCAGGAGGAGATCGGCGGCAACGGCGCACGCATGATCGCCCACCGCCTCATGCCAGATGTCGCCATCGTGCTCGATGTCACACACGCCACCGACACCCCGCAGGTCGATCAAAAACAGCACGGCACCGTGCTCCTCGGCGGCGGGCCCACGCTTACCCACGGTGCTGCCAATCACGTCGAAGTCGTCAAACGCCTCATCGAAGTCGCCGCCAAAGCTGGGATACCCGTGCAGCATGAGGCCACCTCCCGCACCACCGGCACGGATACCAACGTCATCTTTACCCAGCAAAGCGGCATCCCCAGCGCCCTCGTGTCATTGCCCCTGCGCTACATGCACAGTGTCGTCGAAATGGCTCATCTCGACGATGTCGAGCACACCATCCAGCTCCTCACCGCCTTCGCCGAGAGCGTGAAGGCCAAGGATGAGTTTGCGGTGCGACTGTGATGCTCTGCACTCCACAAAACCAAAGGTTACCTCGTCAAAGCTGATCATTTCGGCTGTAGGCGGGCCCCCCAATAAAAAACCGCCTCCGACGCCGTGGGCCGAGGGAGGCGGTGGGATTTGAGGCTGAAGGCAGCTTAGGCGGCGTCTTCTTCCACAGCGGCCGGGAACTGCGGGCGCTCGGTCTCGTGGAGGTCGAAGTTGCGGTTGCTGATGAAGCCAGTGCCGGCCGGGATGAGGTGGCCCATGATGACGTTTTCCTTGAAGCCACGCAGCAAGTCAGACTTGGCGAGGGTAGCGGCCTCGGTGAGCACACGGGTGGTGTCCTGGAAGGAGGCAGCGGAGATGAAGGATTCGGTCTCGATGGAGGCCTTGGTGATGCCGAGGAGGACAGGTTCTGCTTCCGCAGCCTTACCGCCTTCTTCGCTGACGCGGTTGTTTTCCTTCTCGAACTCGCCGCGGTCGATCTGGTCGCCCCAGAGGAACTCGGTGTCGCCCGGATCGGTGATCTTCACCTTGCGCAGCATCTGGCGGATGATGATCTCAACGTGCTTGTCGTTGATTTCCACACCCTGGGCACGGTACACTTCCTGCACTTCGTTGACGAGATGCTCGCGAAGAGCCTGCGGGCCAAGAATTTCGAGGAGATCGTGCGGAACGACGGGGCCGTCGGTGATCTGATCTCCCTTGCCGACGTGGTCGCCGTTAAAGAGCAAGATGTGCTTGCTGCGGGGGATGAGATGCTCTTCCTGCTGGCCGGTCTTCTGGTCGGTGACGATGACGCGGCGTTTGCCACGGACCAGGCCACCGATTTCGACCGTGCCGTCGATGCGGGCGATTTCGCAGGCGTCCTTGGGCTTGCGGGCTTCGAAGAGCTCGGCCACACGCGGCAGACCGCCGGTGATGTCCTTGGTCTTGGAGGCCTTACGAGGCGTCTTGGCGATGGTGGTTCCGGCCTCGACCTTCTCGTTGTTCTTCACACTCAAGTGAGCACCGGCGGGAATGGTGTAGCTGGCGAGAACCTCGTGGGTCTTCGGATTCACGACGACGACCTGCGGATGAAGGTCTTCTTTGTGCTCGATGACGACGGTCTCTTCGTTGCCGGTGGACTCGTTTTTCTCCTTGGTGATGGTGATGCCGGAGATCATGTCGCGGAACTCCAACTTACCGGCCTTTTCAGTGATGATCGGCACGTTGTAGGGGTCCCAGGTGACGATTTGCTGCCCTTTCTTGACCTTAGCACCGTCCTCGACGGAGATGACTGAGCCGACGACGAGCTTGTGGCTCTCGAGCTCACGACCGTCATCGTCATGGATGGTGAGGACGCCGTTCTTGGTGAGGGCGATCCAGGTGCCTTCGATGGTGGTCACCGCGCGCATGTCGGTGTACTTGATGGTACCGGCGTGCTTGGTGTTGATGAAGGGCTGCTTGAAGCTGCTCATGGCCGCGCCACCGACGTGGAACGTGCGCATGGTAAGCTGCGTTCCAGGCTCGCCGATGGACTGAGCGGCGACGATGCCGACCGCCTCGCCGATCTTCGCCATGCGATGCGTGGCGAGGTGGAGGCCATAGCACTTCGCGCAGCAGCCACGCTTGCTTTCGCAGGTGAGGACGGAGCGGATCTTGAGCTTCTCGACGCCGATCTTCGCAAGGTGGGCGGCTTCCTTCTCGCTGGCGAGTTGGCCGGCCTTGATGATGACGCTCTTGTCCACAGGATCGTGGATGGTTTCGCAGCTCGTGCGGCCGTAGATGCGGGTCTTGAGATCGACGATCTCCTCATCACCTTGGTAGATGGAGGACAAGGTGATGCCATTGACGGTGCCGCAGTCTTCCTCAGTGACGATGACGTCCTGCGACACATCGACCAGCTTGCGGGTCATGTAGCCGGAGTCAGCGGTCTTGAGGGCGGTGTCAGCCAAGCCTTTACGGGCACCATGGGTAGAGATGAAGTACTCGGAAACGCTCAGACCTTCACGGAAGTTCGAGGTGATCGGAAGCTCGATGATCTCACCGGAGGGCTTGGCCATGAGGCCGCGCATACCGGCGAGCTGCTTGATCTGCGTACGGTTGCCTCGGGCACCCGAGTTCACCATGACGTAGAGCGGGTTGTGATGCTTCTTGCCCTCGTTGTATTCCAGCGTGCGGAAGAGCTCGTCGGCGACGATTTCACCCACCTGGGTCCAGATGTCGATGATCTTCTGATAGCGCTCACCGTGCGTGATGATACCACGACGATACTGCTTCTCGATTTCCTCGATCTGCTTGTAAGCGTTCTCGAGACCAGCGGCTTTGGCCGTTGGAATGACCATGTCGGTGATACCAATGGAGCAACCAGAGCGCGTGGCTTCACGGAAGCCGAGCTGCTTGAGGCGGTCGAGGGCGTTGACCGTTTCTTTCTGGCCCACGGTCTGGAAGCAACGCCAGATAATGTCGGAAATTTGCTTCTTGCCGATGGTGGTGTTGATGAAGCCCAAGCCTTCAGGCCAGATTTCATTGAAGCACACACGGCCGGCGGTGGTTTCGATGGTGGTCTTCGTCGGATCGCCATAAGGGCGCTTCGGCAGACCATAATCTGGATTGAGGAAGCGGATCTTGTCATTCACGGACAGACCGCCTTCCGCCATGGCGAATTCGACTTCGGAGGCTTCGCTGAAGATCGGCAGACGCTCAGGAATGTCGCTCTTCTTCGCCTTCGGATCGTGGCTGGGGAACTCACGCAGGTAGGTGAGGAAGTAGCAGCCGAGAGGAATGTCCTGGGAAGGATTCATCACCGGCTTGCCGCTGGCAGGGCTGAACAGATTGTTCGGCGCGAGCATGAGGAGGCGGGCCTCCATCTGAGCTTCAATAGACAGCGGGACGTGAACGGCCATCTGGTCACCGTCGAAGTCGGCGTTGTAGGCCGTGCAAACGAGGGGATGCACGCGGATAGCGTCACCTTCGATGAGTTTCGGCTCGAATGCCTGGATGGAGAGGCGATGGAGTGTCGGGGCGCGGTTCAGGAGAACTGGGTGCCCCTTGGTGACTTCATCGAGAATGTCCCACACCTCTGGGGTGCGACGCTCGATCATCTTTTTGGCGCTGCGGACGGTGTGCACAAGGCCCATCTCCTTCAAGCGACGAATGATGAACGGCTCGAACAGCACGAGCGCCATCTTCTTGGGAAGACCGCACTGGTTCAGGTTAAGGTCAGGGCCGATGACGATGACGGAACGGCCGGAGTAGTCCACGCGCTTGCCAAGCAAGTTCTGACGGAAGCGACCGGACTTGCCCTTGAGCATGTCGGACATGGACTTGAGCGGACGATTGCCCGCGCCAGTGACCGGACGGCCATGACGACCGTTGTCGAAGAGCGCATCGACAGCTTCCTGGAGCATGCGCTTTTCGTTGCGGATGATGACATCCGGCGTGCGAAGCTGAAGGAGGTTCTTGAGACGGTTGTTGCGATTGATGACGCGACGGTAGAGGTCGTTCAAGTCGGAGGTGGCGAAGCGTCCGCCTTCGAGAGGAACAAGCGGGCGAAGATCCGGCGGGATGACCGGCAGCACTTCGAGAATCATCCACTCTGGGCGGCTGTGGCTCTCGGCGAAGCCTGCGCAAAGCTTGAGGCGCTTGGCGAGCTTCTTGCGGATCTGCTTGGAGCGCGTCTTGGTCATCGCCTCCTCGAGTTCCTTGGTCACGTCGGCCAGATTGAGCTGGGCGAAGATGTCACGAATGGCCTGGGCACCCATGCCAACCTTGAAGGCGTCGGCACCGTACTGCTCCTCAGCTTCGCGAAGATCGACTTCGGTGAGAAGCTGACCGCGTTGAAGCGGCGTGCCGCCTGGATCGACGACCATGTAGTCTTCGTAATAGATCACGCGTTCCAACGAACGGGCGGTCATGTCGAGCATGAGGCCGATGCGTGATGGCATGCACTTGTAGAACCAGATGTGCGTCACCGGCACGGCGAGCTCGATGTGGCCCATGCGCTCACGGCGCACGCGGGAGAGCGTCACTTCGACGCCGCAGCGGTCGCAGACCACGCCTTTGTGCTTGATCCGCTTGTACTTGCCGCAGGCACACTCCCAGTCACGGGTCGGTCCGAAGATACGCTCGCAGAACAAGCCGCCTTTTTCAGGCTTGAACGTGCGGTAATTGATGGTTTCAGGATTTTTCACCTCGCCGGAGGACCAGGAACGGACCCGGTCAGCCGAGGCGATGCAGATCGACACATAGTCGAACTCCTCGCCGTGGTTTTGTTCCCCGAAGATTTCTTTCAAGCTCGCGTCAGCATTCATAATGTGTGGAGGATGCGTTGTGTGTTGTTGCTCTGTGTTGCTGGGGAGGACGGATCAAGCACCTGCTGCGGTGGTGAAGCTGTCGAGGGCATCCGCATCAGCGTTCGCGCTCGAACGCTTGTGAACTTTGACGTCGAGACCGAGGGATTGCATTTCCTTGATGAGAACGTTGAACGACTCCGGCGTGCCGGCCTCGAGGGCGTGGTCGCCCTTGACGATCTGTTCGTAAATGCGCGTGCGGCCTTGCACGTCGTCGGATTTGACGGTGAGAAGCTCCTGCAGCGTGAAGGCCGCGCCATAGGCTTCAAGCGCCCACACTTCCATTTCGCCAAAGCGCTGGCCACCATACTGGGCTTTACCACCCAGCGGCTGCTGCGTGACGAGCGAGTAAGGTCCGACAGCACGGGCGTGAATCTTGTCAGCGACAAGGTGATTCAGCTTCAACATGTAGATGTAGCCGACAACGACGTCGAGATTGAAGGAATCACCGGTGCGACCGTCATAGAGCTTCGATTTGCCGTTGAGGCCCATCCATTCGAATCCAGGCACCTTCTTGGCGTCCTTGATGAAATCCATGATCTTGGACTCGTGGATACCGTCGAAGACCGGGGTGGCGATCTTCAGACCGAGCGCCTTGGCAGCGATGCCGAGGTGAGTCTCAAGCACCTGACCCACGTTCATGCGTGAAGGCACGCCGAGGGGGTTGAGGCAGATGTCCACAGGCGTGCCGTTCTCAAGGAAAGGCATGTCCTCTTCAGGAACGATGGTGGCGACGACGCCCTTGTTACCATGACGTCCGGCCATCTTGTCACCGACGGAGAGCTTGCGCTTGGAGGCGACAAAGACGCGGACCTGTTTCACTACGCCATTGTCGGCGGTTTCTTCGCTGCTCTCGATTTTGTCGAGGTTGCGCTCACGCTCCATATCGGCATCGCTGAACTTCTGCTCGAAGGTCTGGATGATGTCGAAGATCTTGTTGCGGATCGGGCTCGGGTCGATCTCGATGGTGTCGTAGCTTTCAGCCACATGACGGAGCATCGTTTTGGTGATCTTCTTGTTAGCGCCGACGAGCGGCTCGCCGGTCTGGCCGTTAACGATGTCGAGGGGGATTTTCTCGTTGAGGAGGATGTCGGAGAGGCGCTCGGTGAGCTGCTCAGTGAGATCTTCCCTCTTCTTGCGGTAGTCCTCTTCGATCTGCTTGATCTGGCGTTTGTATTCAGAAGGGGAGAGCTTTTCCTTGTCGGAATCGGCTCCCGCACCGCGCTGGGCGACACGCACATCCATCACGATGCCGGCGCAGCCGGAAGGCACACGCAGGGAGGTGTCCTTCACGTCAGCGGCTTTCTCACCGAAGATGGCGCGGAGGAGACGCTCTTCAGGAGCGAGTTCCGTCTCAGACTTCGGCGTGATCTTGCCGACGAGGATGTCTCCAGGCTTCACTTCAGCACCGATGCGGACGACACCCTGAGCGTCGAGGTTCTTCAGCGCCTCATCACCGACGTTCGGAATGTCACGCGTGATTTCTTCAGGCCCGAGCTTCGTGTCACGAGCGATGACTTCAAAGTCCTCAATGTGAATGGAGGTGTAAATGTCCTCCTTCACGATGCGGCGGCTGATGACGATGGCATCTTCGAAGTTGTAGCCGTTCCATGGCATGAACGCGACGAGCATGTTCTTGCCCAAGGCAAGCTCACCTTGGTCAGTGCAAGGGCCGTCAGCGATGACATCACCCTTCTTGATTTTCTGGCCACGCTTCACGAGTGGCGTCTGGTTGATGCAGGTGCCGGCATTGCTTCGGCCAAACTTGCGCAACGGATAGACGTAGATGCCCTTGTCTTCGTCGGTCTCTACCGACTTGATCGGGTTTTCGAGGAATTTTTCATCCTTGATGGGCAGATCCCCGTCCTTGGTGACGATGATCACATCCGCCGTGGCGGCGGCGACGGTGCCAGGACCGTCCGAGACGATCACGGCACGCGAATCACGCGCCGTTTTGCCTTCCATGCCGGTGCCGACGAGCGGCGACTCAGCTTCGAGCAATGGCACGCCCTGACGCTGCATGTTCGAACCCATGAGGGCGCGGTTGGCATCATCATGCTCTAGGAACGGAATCAACGCGGCAGCAACGGAAACAAGCTGCTTGGGCGACACGTCCATGAGAGTGGCCTTGGCCGGCTCGACTTCCATGAAGTCACCACGATAACGCACGGTGATCTTGGCGCCTTTGAAGCGTCCCTTTTCATCGATCGGGTTGTTGGCCTGGGCGATGTAGTGATTCTCTTCCTGGTCGGCGGTAAGATATTCGATCTTTTCCGTCACATGGGCATCCTTGCACGGACGGTAAGGCGTCTCGATGAAGCCGAACTCGTTGATGCGGGCGTAGGAGCCGAGGGAGTTGATCAGACCGATGTTCGGACCTTCAGGAGTCTCAATCGGGCAGATACGACCGTAGTGGGACGGATGAACATCACGCACTTCAAAGCCGGCGCGGTCACGATTCAGACCGCCAGGTCCGAGAGCAGAGAGACGACGCTTGTGGGTCAGTTCGGCCAGAGGATTGATCTGGTCCATGAACTGGCTGAGCTGGCTACGGCCGAAGAAGTCACGCACGACGGCGGAGAGCGCCTTCGGATTGACGAGCTTGGCTGGAGTCATGGTGTCCATGTTCACGTCGAACAAGGTCATGCGCTCCTTGACCAGACGCTCCGTGCGGGAAAGACCCACGCGGCACTGGTTAGCGAGAAGCTCGCCAACGGCACGCACACGACGGCTGCCGAGATGATCAATATCATCGAGCAGGCCTTCACCTCCGCGCAGGCGGAAGAGATAATGCAGCGCGGAAACGACGTCCTCGGCGGTGAGGATACGCATTTCAGTGTCAATCTTGAGCGTGAGCTTCTGATTGATCTTGTAGCGACCGACACGGGTGAGGTCATAGCGCTTCGGATCGAAGAACAGACGCTTCACGAGAGCACGAGCGTTTGGAGTCGTGGGAGGATCACCAGGGCGCAGACGGCGGTAGATTTCCTTGAGCGCCTCATCTTCATCACGGGCGGTATCTTTACGCAGGGATGTGATGAGAAGATCGTCCGGGGAAGCGGTAACGACTTTGGCGGTCTTGTGACCGAGCTGGATGAGCTGGCGCACGACGCCCTGAGTCAGCGGCTCGTAAGCACGCGCAACAATCAATTCGCCATCAAGAATGTCTTTGAAGAGGATCTTGGTAGCAAGGTCCTCCTCAGAGATGCCCTCCTTGAGCTTCAAGTCCTGGATTTCATAGAATAACTTGAGGATGTCCTCATCGTTCGGATAGCCGATCACACGCAGGAGCGTGGTGGCGAGGAATTTACGGCGACGACGACGGCGGTCGAGATAAACGTAGAGGAGGTCGTTCGTGTCGAACTGCACCTCGAGCCAGGTACCGCGGTCAGGAATGATGCGGAAGCCGTGCAGCCAGCGCCCATTGAGATGCTGGGTGGTTTCAAAGCAGATGCCGGGAGAACGATGAAGCTGGGAAACGACGACACGCTCAGCGCCATTGATGACGAAAGTGCCGCGAACAGTCATGAGCGGGATTTCGCCCATGTACACACGTTCCTGTTTAGCTCCGGCTTCGTCTTTCAGTTCATAAGTAACGTAAAGCGGAGCGCTGTAGGTTTCAGCCTCACGGATGGCCTCAAGGGAGGAGAGCTTGGGATCACCGATTTCGTACATGACGAAATCGAGGGTCATCTTCTCATCATAACTGGTGATGGGGAAAACTTCACGAAACACGGCCTGCAGGCCGAGGTCCTTGCGCTTCGAGGGCAGGATGTTCTTCTGGAGAAATTCCTCGTAGGAACGGAGCTGGATCTCGATGAGATTTGGCGGCTCGGCGACTTCGTGGATTTTGCCAAAGTTGGTGCGCTGGGACATAAGGCAGAGATGAGGCGGTTAGGGGGCGGTGGCGGTTGGCACAAGCTGCGGAGCCGGAGGTGGGTTCCGCATTTGCGGTCAAAGCGGCAGACAGACGGCATGGTGCCGTTTGTTAGCCGCATTGAACGCGAAAACGAAGCAGCCAGAGACCGGGCGGATGCCAAGGCTCAGGCCATGAAAACTGTCTGTAGCAGAGCTCTCACCGCGAGAGATCCCGGAACCGAGGCCACTGCCACGGAGGTTCTGGGATACACTTACGGATGCGGGCATGCGATGGATCGAAACTGACGGGGGATTCTGAAACACTAACTTTAGCGGGCTCCAGACCGCGTGGCGACGCCTTGAAAGGCAACCGCCACGCGGCAAAGAGCAGGAGTAACTGGAGAGATTACTTGATCGTGATTTTGGCACCAGCGGCTTCCATCTTCTTCTTGATTTCTTCCGCTTCTTCCTTCTTGACGCCTTCCTTGAGGGTCTGCGGAGCGCTCTCGACGAGCTTCTTCGCTTCCGCAAGGCCAAGGCCGGGGACCACGCCGCGGACTTCCTTGATGACGCCAATCTTGTTGGCACCAGCTTCAGTCAGGATGACGTCGAACTCGGTTTTCTCTTCGACAGGAGCAGCAGCGGCGGCACCACCAGCGGCGGCGGCGGCCACAGGAGCAGCGGCGCTCACGCCCCACTTGGTTTCGAGGGACTTCACGAGTTCAGCGACTTCCATCACGGTCAAGCCACTCAGTTCTTCAACGATTTTATTCAGGTCAGCCATATTAGTTTGTCGGTGTCGCCGCTTGCCGAAGCATCGGATGGTTTAAGAGCGAAAGCTTTCGCTCCGGCGAGGAACCATTGGGTGTTTATCTATTCAGGCCGTTTGAAGGGCCATCTGGTCAAATTGGGGGTTGGATTAGACAGCGGCGGCTTCAGGCGCAGCTTCGACGGCGGCAGCAGATTCAGCGGCCGGAGCTGCTTCGGCAGCAGGAGCAGATTCAGCGGCAGGAGCTGCTTCGGCAGCAGGTTCCACGACTGGAGCAGATTCGGCAGGCGCAGCTTCAGCTTCCGCCGGAGCACCGTCCAAGTCTGCCTTAGCCTTGAGCACGCGAGCGAGGGCCGAGGCAGGAGCCTGGAGCACGCCGAGGAGCTGCGAGAGGAGCACCTCGCGGGTAGGCAGATCAGCCAGCGTTTTGATGGTCGCGGCATCCAACAGGCTGCCTTCGAGAACGCCTACTTTCATCACCGGCTTTTCAAACTCGGCGGTGAAGTTCTTCAAAATCTTCGCCGTGGCACAGATGTCTTTCACACCCGTCACATAGGCGCTCTGGCCAGTGAGGTGGGAGCCTAGTTCGTCTGGGTAGCCGGCTTTTTCACCGGCTTTCTTCACCAGATTGTTTTTGAAAACGTGGATCTCAGCGCCCACGCCACTGAGGCGCTTGCGGAGTTCAGCGAACTTATCCACCTTGAGGCCCGTGTAATCGACTACCAGGAGGAAGGGGGAGGCATTGACCCGGCGCAGCAGGTCATCAATGAGCAATGTCTTTTCAGCTTTCATGTGTCAGTGCTGCGAGGATTAAAGTTTGATGTATTTCGACACGTCGATGCGAAGCGCTGGCGACATGGTGGCGGCGAGGGTCATGGTCTCGACATAACGACCGCGAGCGGAAGCGGGCTTGGCGCGCACCACCGCTTCGATGAGCGAGGCCGCGTTTTCAGCGAGCTGGGCCACTTCGAAAGAGGCTTTGCCGACGGAAGAGGCGATGTTGCCATTTTTGTCGAGCTTGAAGTCGGCGCGACCTGCCTTCACGGCTTTGACGGCGGCGGCGGTGTCGTCCGTGACGGTGCCGGTACGCGGATTCGGCATCAAACCGCGAGGTCCGAGCTGTTTACCCAATTTACGAACTTCATTCATCGCCGCCGGAGTGGCGATGGCGACATCGAAATCCGTGAAGCCTTCCTTCACCTTGGCGATCAGGTCCTCGTTGCCGACGATGTCAGCTCCGGCGGCCTTAGCTGCGTCGGCAGCGGCGCCTTGGGCAAACACGGCGACACGGACGCTCTTGCCAGAACCATGGGGCAGCGGGCAGGTGCCGCGGACCATCTGGTCGCTCTTCTTCGGATCGACACCCATGAGGAACGAAAGGGCAACGGACTGGTTAAACTTGGTGCCAGGGAGTTTGCGCAGGAGTTCAGCGGCTTCTTCAAGCGTGAACAGTTTTCCTGCCGGAACCATCTCGGCGGCTTTCTTGTAACGTTTGCTTCTCTTTTGCATGGTAGTTTTGCAGTAGTGACGAACGAAGGGTTCTCCTGCTGGGGTTGGTGTTATTCGGCGATTTCGATGCCCATCTGGCGCGCGGTTCCTGCCATGATGCGGGAGGCACGTTCGAGGTCGGTGGTATTCAGGTCTGCCAGCTTCAACTTGGTGGCTTCCAGAAGCTGGGCCTTGGTGATCTTAGCGACTTTCTTCTTGTTCGCCTCGCCGGAGCCGGAGGCGATGTTTGCCACCTTCTTGAGGAGGTTGGAAGCCGGTGGCTGCTTGGTGATGAAGGTGAAGCTCTTGTCCTTGTAAACAGTAATGACGGTGGGCAGCACATCACCACCGGCTTTGGCCGTGGCAGCGTTGAACTCCTTGCAGAACGCCATGATGTTCACCCCGGCCTGACCCAGAGCAGGGCCGATGGGCGGTGCGGGGTTGGCGGCGCCAGCCTTGATCTGGAGCTTGATTTGTTTGATGATTTCCTTGGCCATGTTGTATGTGTTGCTTGCTTGAGATGAAGATCAATGAGTCTGGCGGCTCTAGGCTTTTTCCACCTGCCAGTATTCGAGATCGACCGGGGTGGAACGGCCGAAGATGTTGACGGAAACGCGCAGCACGCCGCGTTCGGGGTCGATTTCCTCCACGGTGCCGTTCTGGCTTTCGAACGGACCGTCAGCGACACGTACTGTGTCCCCGAGGTTGAAGGCGATTTTTGGCACCGCGCCCTCGTCCTTGTCACGGACCTGGGAGAGCATGGCTTCGACCTCCTTCGCACGCATAGCGATAGGATGGTCTTTAGCACCGGCGAAATTGAGGACACCGTCGGTTTCCTTGACAAAATACCAAGTTTTGTCAACGAGACGGTTGTGCTCGTCGAGCAAATGACAGTTGGCAATCACGTAACCGGGGAAGAACTTGCGGTTACTCTCGGAACGTTTGCCTTTCTTGACCTCGGCCACCCGTTCCATCGGAACGAGCACCTGGAAGATATAATCCCCCATCTCCTCCGTCTCAATACGGCGGAGCATGCTGTCGCGGACCTTTTGTTCAAGGCCGGAACGAACATGAATAACAAACCACTGGTCGCGGGGTGCGGGGATAGCTCCCATAAGAGGTCGGGGGGAAGAAGGGTTGGGAAAACTGAAGATTACATTCCAATCTTCTGAGCGGCCTCGAAGGCCCACTTGAAGCTGACATCGAAAGCGGCCACAAAGGCACCAAGCAGGATCATCGCGATGAAAACCACCACGGTGGATTCATTCAATTCGCGGTATTTGGCGAAGCCTTTTTCCTTTGGATCCCATGGCCAGGTGGCTTTCTTGAGTTCCAGGGCGACCTCGCTGATGTATTTTCGGATGCGGCTCATTTGAAGCGTTGCGACTTTCTGCGGACATGTTCCCGGGTTTTTTCGCTTGGCAGGCCAGGAGGGACTCGAACCCACAACCAACGGTTTTGGAGACCGCTACTCTACCAATTGAGCTACTGACCTGTATGAGCGAAAACGCTTCCCGGAATGAATAACGAATGAATGACAGTTTGCAAATCCGCCGACTCGTTTCGCTCTTACTAAGAGACGAAACCACCGCCGGGTCTGTGCGCCAGACCCGGCGGGGCTCGAGACAAACGAACTGCGCAGGGCTTAGTCGAGGATGGTGGCAACACGGCCAGCACCCACGGTCTTGCCGCCCTCGCGGATGGCGAAACGGATGGTCTTCTCCATGGCGATCGGGGTGATCAGCTCGACTTCGATCGAGACATTGTCACCAGGCATCACCATTTCAACACCTTCAGGAAGCTTCACGCTGCCGGTCACGTCCGTGGTGCGGAAGTAGAACTGCGGGCGGTAGTTGTTGAAGAAAGGCGTGTGACGGCCACCTTCGTCCTTGGAAAGAACGTACACTTCAGCAGTGAACTTCTTGTGAGGGGTCACGGAACCGGGCTTGGCGATCACCTGACCGCGCTCAATGTCGTTCTTCTTCGTGCCACGGAGCAGGAGGCCCACGTTGTCGCCGGCACGACCTTCGTCGAGCAGCTTGCGGAACATTTCGATGTCGGTGACGGTGGTCTTGACGGTCGGACGGATGCCAATGATCTCGACTTCGGACATCTTCTTGACGATACCACGCTCGACACGACCGGTGCACACAGTTCCGCGACCTTCGATGGCGAACACGTCTTCCACGGGCATGAGGAAGTCCTTGTCGATCGGACGCTCTGGCAGCGGGATGTAACTATCCACGGCATCCATGAGCTTCAGGATGTTGGCTTCATGCTCAGGATCTCCTTCGAGAGCCTTGAGAGCGGAACCCTTCACGATCGGAATGTCGTCACCTGGGAAGTCATACTTGGAAAGGAGGTCACGAACTTCCATTTCGACGAGGTCGAGGAGTTCTGGATCGTCCACCATGTCCACTTTGTTCATGAACACCACGAGGGCTGGCACACCGACCTGACGGGCGAGCAGGATGTGCTCACGAGTCTGTGGCATCGGGCCGTCAGCGGCGGAAACAACAAGAACGCCACCGTCCATCTGGGCGGCACCGGTGATCATGTTCTTCACATAGTCGGCGTGTCCGGGGCAATCGACGTGCGCGTAGTGGCGCTTGTCGGTCTCATACTCCACGTGGGCAGTGTTGATCGTGATGCCGCGCTCTTTTTCTTCAGGAGCAGCGTCGATTTGATCATACGCGCGTGCCTGGGCGAATCCCTTCTTGGAAAGGACTGTCGTGATGGCAGCGGTCAGAGTGGTTTTGCCGTGGTCAACGTGGCCAATCGTGCCGATGTTGACGTGCGGCTTGTTGCGTTGGAATGCTTCTTTAGCCATGGAGTAGGTTAGTTGAGGGGGTGCGCTTGGGACTGATTCGTTTGTCGTGTTTCGAAGATCTCCACAATACGCCACTGGAGCTGTTAGAGGGACTTGAACCCTCGACCTCGTCCTTACCAAGGACGTGCTCTACCACTGAGCTATAACAGCGTAACCGGCGGCAGTCTCGTGAAAGACCTCCTCCTCTTTCGACAATAAAACCGGGGAATGCAAATCTCACAGACAAGTGTCAGGAGACAGTACGCCCCGGCTTTGTGACCGAAAAAGTGCGCGATAGTAGGACAGTGAGGCCTTATGTCAAAGATTATTTCGAATGTAAGCGAAAGACCGGGCCTTACGCACCCAAAATCCACCCTCGGCCTCAAGACAGTAGGCAGATGATTTTCCCAGATTCATAGAGGCCCACCGATGATGTCGAGAGAAAATCTGTGGGCTTCCATGAATCTGCGGGAGAAACAAGAGCGGCTGCATTCAGTTTTCGATTTCATGCCTAGGCCCTGGCGAAAGACGAGCGTTTGAGGGACCGCCACAGCCCGCCGACGCACAAAAAAACCGTCGTTTTTAAATCTTGGCTTGGGCCAGGGCTTCTTTTAGCCTCATGGTCCTCTGCACCACCCATGAAAACACTCATTCTCTCCGCCTGCGCCCTCCTCGTCGCCAGCATCGCCACCCTCGCCAAAACCGGCTGGGACGACGATTATGAAAAATCCCTCGCGAAAGCGAAGGAAGCTCAAAAAATGGTCTTGCTCGACTTCACCGGCTCCGACTGGTGCGGCTACTGCATCAAGCTGGATGAGGAAGTCTTCTCCAAGTCCGCCTTCAAAAGATTTGCCAAGGAAAGCCTCGTTCTAGTCGAACTCGACTACCCGCGGGGCAAAAATCTGCCCAAGAAGACCAAGGAGCAAAATGATGCACTGAAAAGCAAATACGGCATCAGCGGTTACCCCACCCTCATCTTACTCGACAGCGAAGGCAAAGAAGCCGCCCGCTGGGTCGGCTACAAGGCTACCCTGCTCGATGAGTTGAAAGAAAAGGTCAAGAGCCCGAGCAAAGAGCCGGCGAAATAGCTCCCCTTCCCTGGGATTCCTGCTTTCCTGCCCGCGGCATTGAGGCCAACGACAAAAAGAACCACAACCAGGCTGCCCGCTGACAACATCGGCACCATCTACTTCCTCAGCGACGGCACGCCCGTGCAGGATCTCGACCTCGCCTGCCTCGGTGTCTTCACCCCTTCCGCGTGAGCGTTTTCGCAGAACCATTGTGACAGGTTGGATTCGCGGCTAACACTGCCGGATTCATCCTCCACGCCTCATGTCCATGCAGCTCACTTTTCTCGGTACCGGCACTTCGATCGGCATTCCGGTGATTGGTTGTGACTGCGCGGTATGCCGCAGCGCGGACCCAAAAGACAAGCGGCTGCGAAGCTCTGTTTACATCCGCACGCCGGAAATGGCTTGGGTGGTGGATACTGGGCCGGATTTTCGCATGCAATGCCTGCGGGAGAACATCCGCCAGCTCGACGCGGCGATCTTCACCCACTCGCACATGGACCACTTGACCGGGTTCGACGACCTGCGGCGCTTCACGCTTGAAGCGGATCATTTCATGCCGATTTACGCCACGCCAGAATGCCTCGCAGTACTGGAGCGCATGTTCATCTACGCGTTCAATGGGGAGAACCGCTACCGTGGCTATTTGAAGCCGTTTCCGAAGCCGATCCACGGCTCGTTTCACCTCGGTGAGACCACCGTCACCCCGCTGCCCGTCCAGCATGGCAAAGTCGAAACGATCGGCTTTCTTTTCACTCGTGGCGGACAAAAACTCTGCGCCTACATCCCAGACTGCAAAACGCTGCATCCGCAGTCGCTGGAGGCGCTGCGCGGGGTGGACACGCTCATCATCGACGCGCTGCGCCACACGCCGCACCCCACGCATATGAATTTTGAGGAAGCGTTGGCCGTGCAGCGTGAAATTCAGCCGCGCCAGACCTGGTTCACCCACATCCAGTGCGAGATCATGCATGCCGTGGAAGATCCAAAGCTGCCGCCTGGCGTGAACATCGCCTACGATGGGTTGAGGCTGGAATGGGCGTGATGAAGGCAAGAACGAAAGCAGATCGTTATGACAAAGCTCAAATTGACCCGTGACCACTCCCACACACAGGTTGTTATTCGGGTTTCGTCATTCATTCGTCATTTTTTCATCGCGCTGCTCGTCCTCAGCGCCCCCGTGCAAGCGCAGAGACCCAGCGAGTGGCATCCTGCTGCCGAAACGGCCGTTGTTTTTAATCCTGACTTCCCCGGCTCGGCGGCGCTAGCGGATTACTACGCGAAGAAGCGCGGCATTCCCAAAGAGCGCGTCATCGGCCTGCGCTGTCCGCAGGAAGATTCGATATCGCGGGCGGAGTTCGAGGCGCTGCTGCGCAAACCACTGCTCCAGACTTTTCAAAGCAAAGGCTGGTGGATCGTTGAGCCGCCGGTGCAGGATTCGACGCCTGCGAGGCTGCGCGTGCAGGACGAGGCCAGTGTGGACTCAGAACTCACCGCGCTCGGCCTAAAACAGCCGCCGCTCAAGGGCGGCCTGCTCAATCCGTATTTCGACCAACCGGTCCGCTTTCCACAATCTGCGCAGTCCGGCGGCATGCTTATCGTCGGCAGACTGGACGGCCCAGATGATGAAACCGTGCGGCGGATGATCGACGATGCGCTGTTTGCCGAGGAGACCGGACTGCGTGGGCGTGCCGTCATCGACCTCGCGCAAAAAACCGGTGCTTATCAAGAGGGCGAGGACTGGCTAAAGCGCAGTGCCGAACTCTACAAACGTGCCGGCATTCCGGTGTTCATCGACCGCGCCCCGGACGTGCTGCGCGAGGCATGGCCACTGCCGGACACGATTCTGTATTTCGGCTGGTACACGGACCGCATCTCCGGCGCACTCGCCGCGCCAACGTTTCGTTTCAAGCGCGGGGCCATCGCCTGCCACCTGCATTCCTTCAGCGCCAGCGTCATCCGCTCCAAGGGCCAGGCTTGGGCCGTTCCGCTGCTCACGCAGGGCGCTGCCGTGGCCTTTGGCAATGTGTTTGAACCTTACCTCTCGCTCACCCTGCACTTTGATGTGTTCAACCAGCGTTTGCTGG
>JAJTDU010000172.1 GCA_021298725.1 Verrucomicrobiaceae bacterium
ATGTGGATGGCCGGCGGTGGCGTTAAAGGTGGCTTCGCCTACGGCAGCACGAACGAAATGGGCGACACCGCCGAAACCGGCATCATCACCACTCACGACCTCCACGCCACCGTGCTCCACCTCCTCGGCATCAACCACGAGCGACTGACCTACCGCTATTCAGGCCGTAATTTCCGCCTCACCGACGTCCATGGCGAAGTGGCAAAGGATATTTTAGCGTAAACCGAACTTTCACTTCGGTCGGGTGAGATCGAGTTGGAAAACTCGATCTACGTTTTGAGCGCCCGTTTCAACAAATTCGCCGTGATGCGCTGCACGCGGGCATCGGTGCCATGCGGACGTGAGTAATGACTCCACACCGGCATGTGACCCGGCGGCTTGCTCAAACCCTGCGCCCACCAGATGGTCGAGGCGTTGAAGATGAAGTTGTTTTTCGGGCCTTCGAACAGGACAGCTTCCCATTGCTGGGGATTGCGTCCGCCCTGCCAGCAGGTGCCGCTAGCGACGATTTCAAGTCCGGGCAGATCCCTGGGGGCATCGCCATGATATTCCCAGCCGATCATGCCGGGGATGGAGTCGCCTTTTTTCATGCCGGTGCCTTCAAACATCCAATGCGCGGGCTTGGTGCAGAACCAGTCACCGCCGCCGTTCACGGGGTCGATGTTGCGCACGCCCATGAGATAACCTTCATCCGGGCCACGATGCGGATAGGGACCGTAGTCCTTCTCGCGATCCACCGCATACTTGTAGTCGCCTCCATAGGGACCACCGCGGAAGATGCGGCGATTCGGCTCGCCAGCGGTGTTCGGGGAAAACGGCGTGACCCAACAAACAGAGTTGCCGGAGAGGAAGAGCAGGTTCACACCCGCATCCCGCATCTTCTCCACGCTTTGATACTGGCGGAGGTCCCAATACTCGTCGTGGCCGATGCTGATGAAGGCTTTGCACTTCAAACCGTGATCTGGCGTGATCATGTCGGCGTTGGAGCAGTAGGTCACATCGTAACCTTCCTTCTCCAGCCAGTAGGCAGCGGGAAACTCAAAGCACAGCCACTCGCCGCTGCCGACGGACTGCGGGTTAGTGTAAATCTGCGCGTAGTTCGCATAGGGACGGTCAAAGCTCACATCCGCCGTCGAGCCCTGGTTGCCCTTCGGGTCAGTGTAGAGCGAATCATTGTCCGGCCAGCGATTGTAAGCCTGCCAAGTGTTGTCGCTGCATTGAAACAGGAGGTCCGCCTTGCGATCATCGGTGACGATGAAGACGATGTAACTCTGCCAATACGGTTCGTCCTTCGAGGCGGGCAAAGTGGTCAGCCTGCCGAGATACACGCCGCTCACCCAATCGGCCGGAATCGTGAGCGTGGTTGTTTTCGCCCAGCGACACTCGCGCAAGCGCTTCTCACCCACCTCGGGCACGGGCTGTTCCTTGCCTTCAAACGGCCGGAGTTCCGTCATCAAACGTGCTCCTTTGCCGCCATAGTAGCCAGTGCGGAAAATTTCGATCTTGAAGCGAGCCGACGGCTTCGTGCTGACAAAAATCTCGAGTGTCTCCCCTGCCCTCACCGACTGGCGCGAGCAGTAGCCCTCAATGAGCGGTGAGCGGAAGCCGCTGGCATCAAGGCGCATGCGGGTGAGCTGCCAGTCGGTCGATCCAGGCTTCGCGTTTTCTTCGGTGATCAGGGACATGCTCTGATTACGCGGCTTTTTGTCCCAAATGATCAGTAGGTCGCTCGTCCGCCGGACAAATCGAACACGGCACCAGTGGTGAAGGAGCAATCCTCCGAAGAAAGCCACGCCACCAGCGCCGCAGCCTCCTCTTTCTTGCCAAAGCGGTTCATCGGGATCTTCGACAGCATGTAGTCGATGTGCTGTTGCGTGAGCTGCTTCAAGATGTCGGTCTCGATCACCGCCGGGGTCACCGCATTCACGATGATGTGGCTGGTGGCGAGTTCCTTGCCGAGTGACTTGGTCAAAGCGACCACGCCTGCCTTCGAAGCACTGTAGTGCGCGGCGTTCGGATTGCCCTCCTTGCCCGCGATGGAGGCGATGTTCACGATGCGGCCGTAGCCGTTCTTGAGCATGTGCGGCACGACGGCGTGGCAGCAATGGAAAGGACCGTTCAGATTGATCGCCATGACACGCTGCCATTCGGCGGGATCGGTCTCCCAGGTCTTGGCGTTCGTTCCGGCGATGCCCGCGTTGTTCACGAGGATATCGATCTTGCCGAAAGCGCCGATGGTTGAAGCTGCGGCCGAATCCACCGAAACCATGCTGGTGATGTCCACCGTCGCGGTGTGAACCCTGCCAAGGGCGGAGAGTTCCGCCTTCGCAGCATCGAGCGCCGCTGCATCCACGTCCCAGAGGCAGACATGCGCGCCGGATTGCAGGAGTCGTTCAGCGATGGCGAAGCCGATGCCACGCGCACCGCCGGTGATGATGGCCGCCCTGTCTTTGAGGTCGATTTGATTCATGAGGGCAGAGCAATCGTGGCTAGTCCTCCCAGACTTTCAGCAGTTCCACCTCAAAGATCAGCGTTTCATTCGGCCCGATGTCGATTCCGGCACCACGCTTGCCATAGGCCAGTTCAGACGGGATGAAGAAGCGGAATTGCGCCCCTTCCTTCATGAGCTGCATGCCCTCCTTCCAGCCCTTGATGACACGCTTCAGAGGAAACTCTGCTGGTTCGCGTCCGGCCAGGTAGGAACTGTCGAATTCGACGCCAGTGAGCAGCTTGCCACGGTAGTTGACCACCACGGTGTCCTTCAGCTTCGGACTCGGGCCGTTTCCCTCACGCAGGACCTCGTATTGCAGACCGCTGGCCGTGGTGATGATGCAGAGTTTTTGAGCGTTTTCAGTGAGGAAGGCTTTGCCGAGTTCGAGGGCGTATTGGGACATGCGTTGGGGAGATGGGCCTGTTTTCTTCCTTCGGGACCGCCGAGTTGCAACCGCAAATCCCACACAATGCGCCGTTGGAATCGCCGAAATCAGGGACACTTTCCAGACGTAACCTTTCCAGCCGCAAACCCCCGCTTTTTCATGCTCCGACGCCTCACATTCGCGTGCATCGCCCTGCCGTCCTTACTTACCGCTGCCGAACGCGGCCAAGAAGCCTACCATCAGCGCATTCTCCCGCTGCTGCAAAAGTACTGCTACGACTGCCATGGCGACGGATCTGATAAAGGCGACTTCGCCTTGGACGAGTACCCTGAGTATTCGAAGCTGATCGCCGACAAGGTGTTGTGGGATCACACACGTCAGCAACTGGCCACCCATGTGATGCCACCGGAGAAGAAAGACAAGCCCTCTCTCCCTGAGCGTGATGAAATCGTCGCCTGGATCGACAGCAGTGTCTTCTGGTTCGATCCTCAAAAAATTGATCCCGGCCACGTCACCATGCGTCGGCTCAATCGCAATGAGTACAACAACACCATCCGCGACCTGCTTTGGGTGGACACGCGCCCGGCCAGCCAGTTTCCACCGGACGACACCGGCTACGGCTACGACAACATCGGCGACGTGCTCACCGTTTCGCCACTGCTGATGGAAAAGTACATCCGCGCTGCGAACACTGTGGCTGAAAAAGCGCTCGACACCTCCGTGGTGGAACGCATTGACCTTGAGCTTGGAGCGAAGAAATTCTGGAACCAGAAAGGTGAAACCAAGGAATGGGAAGATGTGCGCTGGTTTCACACCGACGCCGATGCGGCGACTAAATTCACCGCGCCAGCCACCGGCACCTATGTGCTGAAGCTACGGGTTTCGGCCACTCAGGCCGGACCGGACGCGGCCAAGCTCGCACTGCGCGTGGATGACAAGGAACTTGGCACGTTTGATGTGACTGCTCGTTATCATGGCGAAAAAGGCCCCTGGCAGACGATTCAAAAAGAAATCACGCTCAAGAGCGGAGAGCATAAAATCGTGGTGCGCTTCCTGAACGATTTTAGCGACCCGCAGAACCCCGATCCAGAAAAACGCGACCGCAACTTGGCGCTCGACAAGATCAACATCGAAGGCCCCTTCGGACTGCTGCCTCCGCGAGGAACGCGTCTGGTGCAATGGCTGCTGGATGGCAAACCTGCAGGCCTACCTTCGATGAAACTCAGCGGTGAGGACTTCGAGCGTGGCGAAGGGGACTCCAGTCGTGACACTGGTGCCATTCAACTCGCCAGCAGCGGCTATGTGAAACACCCCATCGAAATCGCCAAGCCGGGGAAATATCGCTTCACCCTCAAGGCCGGCGCTCAGCAGGCGGGTGGCGAGCCAGCCAAATTTGATGTGCGTCTGGCCGGGAAAAACGCCGGTTCTTTCTCAGTGACTGCCAAAAACCAAGCTCCCCAGTGGTTCAAGGCTGAGGCAGAATTGCCTGCGGGAAGGCATGAGATCCAGGTGTGGTTCCTAAACGACTTCTTCGACGAGAAAACACGTCAGGACCGCAATTTCTGGCTGCATCAGCTCACGCTTGAAGGGCCGGTGGATGCAGGTGGCGGCATCGCTACGCCCGCAGTTCCCCTGCTGGTGGAAAAGCTCGGCACACGGCTCTTTCGCCGCCCGATGCTCGACGAGGAAAAATCCAAGTGGCAGAGCTTTGCCGCGTTGGCCTTGAAAGAAGGACTTCCGCCCCTCGAGGCGCTCGAATATGTGCTACGAGGCATGCTGGTTTCCCCATCATTTCTCTACCGAACCGAGCCGCAGCCAGCAGGTGAGATTCAGCATGACATCGCGCTCGTGGATGAGTTCAGCCTTGCTTCGCGGCTATCGTATTTCCTCTGGTCCGCGCCTCCGGATGACCGTCTGCAGCAGCTTGCCGCCAAAGGTGAGCTGCGCCAAAGCCTCGCTACCGAGGTCAAACGCATGATCGGCGACTGGCGCGGCTGGAGTCTCGTCGAGGATTTCGCCGGTCAGTGGCTACAATTGCGAGACATCGACCTAGCCTCACCCAATGAACGAGCTTTCCCAGATTGGAAGGGCGGCATCGCGAATAGCCTAAAAAAGGAGTCTCAAAGCTTTGTAGATCACATCCTGCGTGAAAATCGCAGTGTCATCGAGTTCCTCAACGCCGACTACACCTTCCTGAACGACAAGCTTGCTCGCTATTACGGCATCCAAGGTGTGAAGGGGGACAAGTATCAAAAAGTCTCACTGCAAGGCACGCCACGCGGCGGCATCCTCACCCACGGCAGCATTTTGACACTGACCTCGACCCCCACACGGACCTCGCCGGTCAAACGCGGCAAATATCTGCTCGAAAACATTCTCGGCACGCCGCCACCGCCCGCTCCCGGCGGCGTTCCTCCTCTGGATGAAAAGAAGTCTCGTTCTTCGAACCTGAGATCCCATGGGGTTTGCCTTTGAAAACTACGACGCCATCGGCCGCTGGCGTGACCAGGAAAAGAAGCTACCGATTGACGCCTCAGGAAGCCTCGTGCGTGGTCAGACCTTCCAGAACCTCGCCGAACTGCGAAATCTGCTCGTGCGCGACATGGGGGACCAGTTTGTTAAAAACCTCACGGAAAACCTGCTCACCTACGCGCTGGGCCGCGGCGTCGAATACTCAGACAAACCCACCGTGGAAGCAATCATGCGCAAGGCCAAGGCCACCGGATACCGCTTCCAGGATCTCATCCTGGCTGTTTGCGAGAGCGTGCCGTTCCAAAAGATGCGCGTGTCACCCAAAGAAGCGCAGTAAGATCACCTCAACAGCGCCGCCACTGGGATGCGGAAGAATTTGTCGGTGCGCGACTGCTTTTTGTCTTCGCCACCGAGGCAATACACGAAACCATCCAGCTTCACCAAGCCAACCATAGCCGCGTAAGGGAGTGAGAAGGCTTTCCGGTAGCTATCAGCCTTCACATCGTAAATTACCGCCTCGGCAGTGAAGTCGTCTCGATAACCTCCGGCGATGTAAATATGCCCATCGTCGAGCGCAACGGCGGTCAATCCGCGATTCGCCACCTCTAGCGGCCTCAACTTCCTCCACGCGTTATTCTCCGGCGAGAAAGCATAGGCTTCCATAGAGTTCATGGGTAACTTTGTTTCCGCGTCGTAATTCATGCCGCCAAAGACGAACAGCTCACTTCCAGCAGCAGCGGAAGCAGCCACAGCAAAGGGCTTTCCTGGATAGTCAGCCTTTCTGTGAGTGCCTTTGCTGAGCCTCCAGGTTTCTTGGCTCAACTCGGCAATATTCGAGGGATCATTTGTTCCACCAACCAGTATCATTGCGCCGTTTACCAAGCCTCCTGCGGCGAGAACTCCATGTTTCAAACTGCCCACGGCTGCCGATTGTTCTCCATTATACCCACCACGAACTGTAAACGAACCGTCGGACTGGAACACAACCGCATAAGCCACGGCTTCAGACCTCTCAGGAGCAGCATTCCACGTTTTCTGCAAAGGATCGAACTCGTGCACTTTCTTTAGCCAGTTTTTCTTTCCTCCCGCCCAGTTGGTGCCTCCCAGCACAATGATTTTGCCATTTCGATAAGCACAGACACCCCCCCCATTCGGCTCTGGCAGCGGGGGTAGCTGCTCCCATTGCGCTTGAATGGTTGAAACAAGGGCGAGGCTAAGAAACAGCCATTTTGTCATCAGGGTCAGTCGAACGCTCATAGTGGTCAGTTTGAACAGATTTCCAGTCGGGCCGTAATCTCACATCACTGTCGCCACTGAGCGCTCCCGGTGCACTTTCTGGCGTGGAATCAGTCCTACGCCGCATTTCCCACCAGCATTGGCCGCAGTGGTTGTGCTCATGATCAATGACAAAGCCTGCCTCCTTCATCAAAGGCCCGATCCAGCCCATGCAGTGGTCGCAGTAGTCACGGTATTGCTCCAGTCCGTTGTTAAGCAGAAATCCCTTCGAGGGACACCCGTGCATGTCGATGCGAAAAACATCCTCCGTCACCGTGCGCTCGTAAAGGGCACCCTCATCCGCCAGCGTCGGGCCCCAGTATTCCTTCATGCCCTCAAAACCCTTTTCGCGGATCAGCTTCGAGGCATGCGTCTGCGAATCTTGGTGAATTGCCTGGTCCCAGTAGGCTCTCACAAAAGCGTGACCGCCGAGCTGGTTCAGCCACTCAAACGTCCACTCATAGTGCCCGCAGAAGTCGTAGCAGCCAATCATGATGCTGTGGCGATGTCCTCCAGTTTCTGCGGTGCCAGATCCGCCGTCGCCTTCATGAAGCGCTGTGTGCAATGTCCATTACCGCCGCAGACGCGCACCGTCATTCCCGCCGTTCCGGCGATGGCCTCGTTCACAAAGAAGCAGTGCTGGCAGAAATTCGGCACAATCTCGCGTCCATGCTCACGCAGATGCCGGATGGCTGGGCAGGTTTTCACTTCAAGCCGCACCTCATCCTGCGATTCACTCACCTCGACTTCCGCGCCGGGTTCCGCTGCGAAAAAAGCCCGCCAGTAATCCGCCACACCCGCGAATCCAAACTCGCTCCAGCGCTTGGACACCGGCTGATAGTATGACTGGCCAAGATCCTGCCAGTATTTGATCAGCGCCCCTTCCCCATGATGGCGCTGGATGAAACGGAAGGTCGCATTGACCGCAAAATAGAAATCCGCATGGCCCACCGGCTTCGTGTCGGCATAAGGCAGTGAGGCTGGAATGGGAGCGGCCATCGTTCGCTTGATCAGTCGTGGCAGATGGCGGAAAACTTTCCGTTATTTCCCTCCAATCCCCAGGAAACACAAAGAAACCAGGAAATGCGAGGCTGCGGACACGTTGTTCTTTTCTCTATCCTCCCGTCCCATGACTCATTTCTCCTGGCTCGACTACACGATTTTCGGCGTTTATCTCACCGCCTCGGTCGGTGTGGGCTTGTTTTCAGCCCGTGGGGCCAAATCGCTGAGTGATTACTTTCTCGCCGGCCGTGGCATGAACAGCATCCTGGTCGCCATGTCGATCCTGGCCGCGTTGTTCTCCGGCATCAGCTACCTCGCCGGGCCGGCGGATGTGTACAAGAATGGCTTTGGCTTTGCCTATGTGGTGCTGGCCTTCTTCATCGCCACGCCGTTCACGGCGATTTGGATGATGCCGAAGTTTTACCAGTCGCGCTTCTACACCGCCTATCAGTTTCTTGAAGAGCGCTTCGCACTCCAAGTGCGCCTGCTCGCTTCGGGCCTGTTCATTTTCCGTGTGGCGCTATGGCTAGCGGCGGCGACTTACGCACCTGCCCTCGCCTTGGAAAAAGTCACCGGCATTCCGCTGTGGATCACGATTATCGCCTCCGGCACGCTCACCACGCTCTACACCGCACTGGGTGGCATGCGGGCGGTGATTTGGACGGATGTGATGCAGCTCATGGTCCTTTTCGGAGGCCAGCTCCTGATCGTCATGGTGGCACTGGGGAAAATTCCCGGCGGTCTCGGCGGTGTCTGGGACACGGCAGTGACGGATGGCCGCATGGACATCAGCTTTTCCTTCAGCATTGCCGAGCGCGTCAACATCTGGTCCCTGCTGCTTGCAGGCGCATTCCTGCATTTGGTGCAAATGGCTACGGATCAGGTTTCCGTGCAGCGCTATCTCAGCGCTGGCAGCCTGAAGGAGGCCCAGCGCTCGCTTTGGATCAAACTTTGGTTCGTGCTACCCGTCCTCGTGCTCTTCTACGGCACCGGCCTGGTGCTTTACGCCTTCTACAAAGTGCACGGCGATCCGCTTGCCGCCGGTTTGATCGCTAAAGAAGATCAAATCCTGCCCTACTTCGTCGTCACCCAGCTTCCGGCCGGACTTCCCGGCCTGCTCATCGCTGCGATTTACGCTGCCAGCATGTCCACCATCTCCGCCGGGCTCAATTCACTCGCCTCAGCCACCGTCGTCGATTTCAAACAACGTCTGTCCAAAGCCCCCGAAGGCACACAGGCACAGCAGGTCGGCAATGCGCGCTGGATCACCGTTGGCTACGGCATCCTCGTCATGGCGCTCGCTTTCGCTGTCTCTATCATGCCGGGAAATCTAGTCGAATCCGTCAACACGGTCATCGGACTCATTGGTGGCCCGCTGCTTGGTCTATTCTTCCTTGGCATGTTCACCAAACGTGCCGATACCCGAGGTGCGCTTCTCGGCAGCCTCGCCGGCTTCATTGGACTGTTGAGCATCTACCTTTATCAGAATGGCTTTATTACGGACGTTAAGCCCGCACCGGTGGTTTCTTTCATCTGGTTCAGCCTCTTCGGTTGCCTCATCACCATGGGTGTCGGCCTGCTGACCTCTGGACGATCCAGCAAGCCGTCAAGGCGCGAATAATGGCGTTGATCTCGCCAGTGAATTCACAGGTGGTGTGAACAACAAAAATGGCCGCGCTGGTCAACGTCAGACGGCAACACACTTTTTGTCGAATAGGCACGAGTGTGCGAGACAGATAGCAAGGCCGGATTCGCGTCGGCGATGTCGATAATGTCATGCGCATGCACCGTTTCTCGCATGCACTCTCATTGGAATAGCCCACTTCGGTCAAATGCTTGGAAAAGAAGTTCTGCAAATCATCTCACCGGCTGAGCTTCATCCACTTCACAGCTTCCATCCCCGAGGCGAGTTCGCGGACGTGAACTTCCCATGTTCCTGGTGTTTCGTTGCGGGCCAATTCGAGCCGCAGGGTCAACACCCCGTTCTCCACAACATGATAACCATCCCATTCCGCAGGCGCACCATCGGCATCACGGATGCGTACGGCGACTGGAATCGCCGCCGGCATGGGCCTGCGACCATTCGTAGTCAGGGTGATGCGAGCCTCGGCGACATTTCCGCAGGTGGCTGTTTCTGGCAATTCGAGATTCATCTCCAGCAAGGGGGAAGATGAGAGCAATAGGACGCGGCATTCTGAGGGGCCGAGATTCAGAGGTATTCTGAGTCCATCGTCAAGGCGCTTGGGGAGAACAAACGAGCTGCGATTCAGGTCGTAAACATTCACGCTCTCAGGCCCAAGGTTCAGCGTGGTAGATGCTGGCAGGCCATTCTCTCGAACTAGGCCGTGCTGCCCCACATAAGTCCCGGCCTCACGACGGTCATTAATCACAAAAAGAACTGTAGCGTCTCCACTTCGACTCGAATGCAGTATCACATCTGAATTGTCACAGGTCACCTTCGGCCGAAAGCCAAGCGAGCGGAAGAGACGACCAAGGTTCTCAGAAAGAGGTAATGGCTGTGCTGAAGATTCCAACGGTGACACACTTGCTGGCGGAATTAGTGCGGGTTGATCGGAAATCAAGGCATCGGCCTTCAACGCTGGGCAAAGATTTTCGTCCGCCACGATCTTACCTCCGGCAATCTGCCACTTCTTTAACTTTCCAACCAGGCCTTCAGGAAGAACATCACAGTCCGTCATGATAAGGAAATCGCGCCCTTCTAAGCCGTCTGTGGCGAGCACGTCTTCATACACGATATCCATCTGAATGTGGGCGCGCTGCAGAGCCTGCCAGACCTCAAGCGTCCGGGGTGAGCCAGCACGATAGAGTCCTCGTCCTGCCATCATCTGTGAAGTAAAGCTCTCGAGCAAAGCCACTGAAGAGAGCAACGGTTGCCTGCGGCTGAGCATGGGGCCGAGAGGGCGAATCACTTGCTCGGCAACATCACGAAACGCATTGTCAAGTTGTGGATGCGTGGCTCGCACCAAACTCATGTTATCGGCAGATCGAAGTGCGGGCCAACCTTTGCAGACAACGCCTTTCAGAGGACGTGCGAGCATCATCCAAAAACTTTCTTTGAGAATCGCTGGCGCAACCCCCATCTGTCTGACTGGGGCCACACGGTCCTCTAGACGGATATGCTCATTCGTGCCCGACGCATTGAAAGGCGAAACCTGCTCACGATCCCAGTATAGCGGCAGGACACCAAAGATTCCAACCTCGCGGCCACTTGCGGCGCTCATCGCCAGCAATTGATCCAGACACAACCCGGCGGTGAGTGGATCACGGGGATCCATGGGTCGATCTGCAAATAAGTTTACCTTTTCGCCGGTGCTTGCAATGGATGGCTGGCGCACCGCAGGATCGTGCAGAGTCCAAACATCCGCACGTTCCTGTCTCCGCCTGTCCATGCCAGTGCCCCACGCTTCACTGACATTCTTCCAACCGCTTCCTTCGGACCAAAACCAGCGGTAGTAACCAAGAACAGGGTCATTATCAGGCAGCATTCGATCCGCCGGGAAATCTGGCAACAGCCGCCAGTCCACGCCTCCTCCGCCTTGAACCTCTTTCGGAATATCTTGGCCTGAAAACTTGCGATAAGGCCTGAAAACTTGCGATAAGCCTCCCGTTCAGCCGCGCTGAATCCTGGTTGGGCCTTGCTAATGGGGGCCGAATCCAGCCACACGCCCGCCCATGTTGGGTAATCGCGGAAGGCAACCATCAGACGCTGCGCCGCCGCCGCAGCAAGACCAAGCGATTTGCCACCAAAAGCGTTCAGGTCTTTCGGCTCGTATGCACTGCCTCCACGATCAATCCGATGCTGGCTTGCATCAGACATCAACACGCGCCAGGGGGACAGCGCCGCCACGGTTTTGAGACCAAAGGCAAGCCCCTCATCCATCCTTGGTCTTACCTTAAGATGATGATGCCTTTCACTCGCACCGAGATAGGGAGCATCAACGTTGGTCATCCCAATCCAGTGAGTGCAGGCCAATTCCCTGAGATGAGAAAAGTCTTGCTGACGCGCACCCTCCATGATGAGGGGCAGCATCTGGGTGCGACGTGCAACAATCTCAAACTCTGTCATGCGACTCACACGACCACTGCCAGTTCCCATGGACACCTCCAATGTGTATGAACCAGGCTTCAAGGCAGTGTCAGGCCCGTATTCATTCACATGGGAGGCGCCCGGTTCCAGATCAGGAAAGATGAAGCTCTGCGAAACCCCGGCGGCCTCAAACGTCATGTTTGCTCCGATCAACGGCCGGGCACGATGATTCGTGCAGGTGATCTTCAAAGGAATGGGGCGCCCCATGCGCTCCCACACATGACGCTCATTGCTGACATCCAAAGAAAACGCGGCGAATCCGCGGACGCCGGCGCAGAGACGCACCTCGTCCAGATCACCTGGGAAACTCGCCGGAGTCGCGATGCAGCCGCCTATGTGAAGCGGCTGATCACCTGCTTGCAAGGCGGCGCAACGCTCTTGAAACCCAGTGCCCACAGGCTGCGAATCCAAAAAGAATGCCACCCCGCCAGCCCCATCATAAGTAAAAGCCAAGTGCCTCCATTCGCCGCCGGGCAGCAGCACAGGTTCGGACTCAAAGCCTTTCACAAACGCACCGTAACCGAGATTCACAGTCATCCGTCGCAAGCCGCGCTCGTCGGCAGATGTCAGACTCCAGCGAAAGTCTTCCATCCGGTTCCCCTGCTTGTCCAAAAGACAGCCCGGGGTCGTCGCCACAGCGTCGGCAGAAATGCGAGCCCACATCTCGGCTGAAAACGCTCCTGTAGGTGAATGCCTAGCCTGAAAAGCGACAACAGCAGCATGCCTTGCCCCATCTTTCCCGCTGCCACACCTCAGCCCACCACCAAACCGCCCACTGGGAGCAAAACTCGCCCCAGCCAGGATGATCTGCGCACCATGCCCCGAAGCATCCGACAAAGGCAGGTCGTCAAACTTCCAGCAACCCAACACCTGCGCCCCAGTGGCATCCAGATTGCGATAACTCTCTTCCCAGGGATCCTGTATTGGAACACCACCCCACGCACGGGAGCCAACATCAAACAGTACAGCGATGCAGAGAGCAGTGAGGTTAATTTGCATGAGGGGAACTGTTGGAAGAAATCACTGCGCGCCAAGATTGAGCGGAGCACCGGGCGGCAAAACCTCAAGTTTCTGATGGCGGATGTAGCGGCGGGCAGGAAGAGGAACATCGCTCGGCAAAGGCGCGGCTGCTGCCAAATTAGCGGAGTCAGCCCTTAGCGTGAAATCCTGCGCGGAGATCCCGGTAAAACCAGGCTCGGCACCCTCGACCAGCGGCTGAACTTTTTGTATCTCTCCCCTGAAATCATCAACAGTCGGCACCCAGCCGGACGTGAGCCAGTTCTTTCCCAATTTGAGCATTCCCGCTTTGCACATCAGCGACAAATGCTTCCCCTTGGAAGTCGTGTGCAGAATGTTGCCGTGACACTCCACAGTCTCTTCTGGAGTAGAAACCCGAAAAATGGCTATTGATCGCGGCCGCGTGGAAACCACGGTGTTGTGGTAAAAGAAGAGCACTCCCTTGCGGAACCCCGCTGTGTTATCACTATCTCCCCCATAGTGAACGATCTGGTTACTGCCCTCCTCGTCTCGTTCGATGATTACATTGCTATAAACAAGCGTGCGCCGGTAGGCAGGAGAAGCATTAAGCGCAGGGTTACCCGTTGCATCGACCAAATCCAATTGGCGATTCCCGCCCTCAATCCAATTGTAGGCCACCACCAGCCCAGCGGAACGGTCTTTGAGATTGTTACCTCTGCAGCCTTCACGCAGAGGTCCAAACCGATTGGCTTCGAACACGATGCCATTACACTCCGTGTACGCGTTGTGCTCAGTGATTGACCCTGGGTTTCCGTTGTCATAAAGATGACAACCCTCCACCCGCACATCGCTGGACTGTGAGCTGACCATGAGGCCATTGCCACTGTCATGCAGCACAAGATTTCGCAGCACCAAATGCTCGCCCTTTTCCACGAACACACTGGCAGCATCCTTGCTATATTTGCCCACTCCTCTCCGCCCACTGAACGCATAGGGCACCCGCCCGCATCGAATCTCCAGGTTCTCAACCACAATGTGCGCAGGCATTGTGTCTGCCGGCCTATGTCACGGCATTTTGACCGTCGATCACTGGCAACTGTCCATCAGGGCCTGCAACTCCACTGACCGTGATCGGCTTTTCTTGGGTTCCACGGCAGCACAGAACCCATTTCTCATGATAAGGTTTGGCTTGCCAATAAACACGCACCGTATCCCCGGCCTGCAAAGACTCCCAAGGAACTGAGCTGATCGTTTTGTGGGCCTTTCCCGACCCTACCTCGTAAAGCTCTGCCTTGCAAAACACCTGCATTCCAAGAAAACCAACAAGGATAAATTTACTTTTGTAGCTCTTTGTCATGTTCATATCATAAAGGAAAACCCAAGAGACGTTCCTTCAGAACGGACGATTAGCCAGTCCCAATATGGGTCTCATCACTCAAACAAGCCGCGCAAATCCGTTCACCATGCTTGGCCCACCATGTTCGGATTGAAACTTGCCTCCTTCCTGGGCTTGACCAACCATTTCCAGGGTTTCATCCAGCGCTGCAAGCATTCCGGCGATCAACTCATCCGTGTGTGTCCATGTCACATAAAGCTGGCTGGACATTAAATAACCGCGCTGAAGCATGTGGCGGATCATGAGCACCTTCGCCACCGGCTCGGCAAAACTGAGCGATGGGGCACATGGCATGCCGCCGATCTTGAGTTGCAGTGTGGGATGTCTCGCCGCCACCTCGCGCAAAGCCGTCTGCATGCGCTCGCCGAGCGTCCATACCTGTTGCTGCACGCCCTCGCTCCGCATTTTTCCAATGCAGGCCAGTGACGCTGCCGTACCCACGCCATCGGTCCAGTAGCTACTGGAGATGAAGCTGCCGTTAGAGGCCTCCATCACCTCATTTTTTCCGATGATGGCACCGGAGGGATAACCGTTCGACATCGCCTTCGCATAGACGGCGATGTCAGGCTCAATGCCGAGCACATTGGCGGCTCCGGGGAAGCCGAAACGCCAGCCGCTGGTCACCTCATCCAGCACGAACACCGCTCCGGCGGCATGACAGGCATCCATCACATTTTGCATGAAACCATCACGCGGAAACTCGCTGCGCATCGGCTCCATCACGACGGCTGCGATTTTTCCTTCGAGCTTCTGCAAAGCGGCACGGAAGGAGTCAGGATCATTGTAACGGAAAGGCACTGCTGTGCCTGCTAATTCACGCGGCACACCGAGCGGTTGCAAACCGGGCAGCAGATGGCCATCCAGCGCGGCATCATCGCCAAGGTTCGCGGCGAGATACCAATCACTCCAGCCATGGTAGCCGCAGAAGGCGATGCCACTTTTTCCCGTCGCCGCACGTGCGATGCGCACCGCAAGTCCGAGCGCTTCGCCGCCACCGCGTACATAGCGCACCTTGCCGGCCCACGGATGCAAATCGAGCAGCAGATCCGCGAGCTTAACCTCATCGGGTGAGGCCAGCGTGGCGTAGCTGCCGAGATTCACGCGACGCTTCACCGCCGCGTTCACTTCATCATCCGCATGACCGAGTAAAATGGCTCCGACACCACCCGTGAAGTCGGTGTAGCGCTTACCATCGAGATCCCAGAGGTTCGAGCCCTTCGCTCGTGAGAAATAGGACGGCCAGGATTGCGGATCGAAAAGATGCGCCCGTATCGAAAGCAGTCCCGTGCCGCAAGAGATCTTCGTCTTGGCTTCTTCCCAGAGTTTCTGCCCCGTAGCCCGTACGTCCGAGTTCAGTGCTTCAGATGCCCGGCTTTGGAAAGTCGGACGACACACCAAACGCAACGCATTCTCGCGGAAAATGTCGTCGAGATCGCCTGAGGTCATGCCGGTGTCCTCACAGGCCTCACGCAGACATATCAGTGATTCGATGCCAACAGTCGTGTACTGGCCAAAGACGGTCAGTTTGTCGGTTCCGAGGTCAGGATGAATCCACGTGAAACCATCGCCTTGCGTGATGCAGGAGCCGCGAAGCTCGCTGACCATGTAATCGCTGCCCCAAAGCACACGTTTTGGCCCCAGAATCTCGATCGCAGCTCGAAATGCCCCCGCTTGCGTCACCGCAGAAGTATCCACGAGCACGTTGTCGAGCTCGATGAGGTGATGCAGGCCTTCGCGAGCATGGCGGTAGTTAAAGCTACGAGCGATGTGCGCGAGGATGAGCTGGCAGCGCGAGTATTTGCGACAGAGACGTTGAAGCGCTTCGATGTTGCGCGGATCGCAAATGCCATCGGCCAGCATGATGTGGAGCATCATGATGCCATCGTGATCGTGGCAGACCTCCCACATCCACTCCGGTGCGAAGGTTTCGATCTGCGCCTCCTTCGTGTCCGGCACATCGGCATAGAGACGATACGGCTTGATTCCGACAAACACTCCAGTGCTCATAAGACGACGCACTTCGGCAGGATCATCGGTCGGTGCCGCCAGCACCAGCGCTCGCGAATTCGTACTGGTGTCGATCTGCGACTCTAGCCACGCGTTTTCTCCGACGCGATTGTTTCCGGCACTCGGATAGCCGAAGAAAAGGCCCTCGACCTCGCGTCCCGGCATCCACAGCTTCATCGCAGCCTGAAAGTCCGCCATTCCATAGCCGCGTTCTTCATCGAGAAACACGGGGCGCTTCCCCTGAGCGAAGTGGCGGCTGTGAAACAGGTGCGTGTGCGCATCGAAGACCTTTTCCGGCACAAAACCGTCGATGGCCCGGTGGAGCAGCTTGCGGTCGGTGTCGTTGAGTTCGGTGACGAGGTGGAGAGACATAAAAATCAGTCGTTCAGATAGACGGCGTAAATGTTGGCGGAAGTGTTCGAGGGATGGTTCACTCGCATCGGCACGTTGATGCCATTTGTGGTCAAATTGAGGCCAAACCGTCAAGCGGATGGTATAGGTGGTCAAGAAGCTGCACAGTGAGCGGTGCGTCTGTCGCGAGGCCGATGTCCATATTTTCGAGCACGCCGCCGCTGTCCCAGTGCGCATACCAGATCAGCGTTTTGTCACCTTCGTTCAAAAGGTTGTGGCCTTGCAGGATCGCGACGTCGTCCCACTCGCTTACTTTGCCGCGTGGGATGTTTTGGAAGCCGGCCACTGGCTCGCGGAAATGCACGCCAAAATCCCAGCTTCCACCCTTTAGAAGCGGCTGCACGGCGTCTTCGGGTGCCTGCCCGGATTTGATCTCCGGCTCGTGCATGCCGAGATACCACATGCGGAAGGGATCGCCCAGCTTCATGACCGTGCCGTAAAGGATCGCGCGACCGTGATCCGGTGTTCCTGGCGGCCCGCTGCGTGGGACGAGATTGGCCGGATGCTTCTGCGCGTTCTCCAGCGTGAGCTTCAGAGGGTGCTGCCTAGCGATGCTATGATCATCAAAGGCAAACAACACCCGTTCGTCGGCATGGAGCTGGAATGCGAGACAACTCAGGAGACGAAAGATGATTTTCACTCGTTGAGTCTGATCCTCGGCCTTGCACCTACCAGCACAAGTTCCTGGTTCATTTAGCAAACCAGAGTGTTGCGCGGCTTCGGCTGATCATGGAAGCCGGATCTGGTGGTACATCGAATCTATTTTACATAAATTGCGCTCAAGCGGATGCCCGCACGTTTCGGACCTTCAAAGATGACATGAAGTCGCACACGATCTGGCAGCCTGCCGGCCTTTCCCCATTCGATGGGCGTTTGAAAGCCGCTCTGAGTCACACGGGTTGCATAGCCGGGAATCGGGCGTTCAAGATGATCGAGCAGCACAATGCGAAGCGCCGCGTCTTCGCTCAAGCCATCCGCATTGATGTAAAAGCGCGGATTTTTGACGCTCAACGAAGCGGTGACGAATTCAGCGGTGACTTGGGGGAGTTGGTAATAGCCCGTACCCTGATGCCACCTTGTTGTTCGTATCATCGTCGAAGGCCACATACCACATCCGGTATTTCGCGCCGTCTTTGATGATCGAACCATAAAACTGCACGCCATGAGCATCCGGTGTGCCGGATGCGCCACGCTTCATCACCGGATTGAGATCATGCTTCACCGGGGGCCGCATTTCGAGTTTCAAGTTCTGCGTGTGGGGAATGGAGACGTTGTCAAAGGCAAAAAGGGTCGTGACTTTCGTCTCATCGAAATAATCCGCACCACTAGCCATAGAGATGAGCAGAAGTGAGGAGAAAAGTGCTTTCATAATTGGAATCGATTGGCCATCGAATAGGTTGGGCGGTTCAGCTTCGGTGGGCAATCGAGACTACGAGACCAGTGGTTTATCTTTCCAGGAGGGCACCACAGAATTCAGCGGTCCTTCCATCTTTTCATGACCCGGTTGAGGACACATTTCGCGATGCCAGTTCTGGGGGTGGTCATTCACGGAGGATGCGGCACCCTCCCCAAGAAAGGCGAATGAAATTTTTCGCCCGAGGTGTAAATGAGGCATTTTCCGTGATTTATCACGAGTGTGAGCTGCTCCGCCTCATTCTGAAACTCGCAGCACCGTCGGTTATGACGTTGCCATCCCCCATCACGCTTGGCGGACGCGTTTTCACAGGCTTCGTGCTCATCGCAGGACTCGGCATCGTTGCCGTGCCCACCGGCCCGGTCGCTGCCGCCCTTGCGAAGGACCGCGAGCATGAAAAAGAGGTAGCGGTTAGCATCATTTGCACCCACCTCCAGCCCGCCTAATCTGGCGGGGAATGTCCCAACGCCTCTTCCTACTCGACGGCATGGCGCTGCTTTACCGCGCGCACTTTGCCTTCATCAAAGCCCCCATCCGCACCAGCGACGGGCTGAACACCTCCGCGCTGTACGGTTTCGCCAACACGCTGCTCGACATCCTCAAAAATCAGCAGCCCACACATCTCGCCGTCGCCTTGGACACCTCCGCGCCGACGCCGCGCCATGAGATGTTCCCCGCCTACAAAGCGCAACGCGAGGAGATGCCGGAGGACATCAGCCTGGCCATCCCGCAGATCAAACGCCTCATGGAGGCCATGAACGTGCCCATTCTCGTGCGCGATGGTTATGAAGCCGACGACATCATCGGCATCCTGGCCAAACGGGCGGAGAAAGAAGGCATTGAAACCTTCATGGTCACGCCGGACAAGGACTTCGGCCAACTCGTCTCCGAACACGTCAAGATCTACAAACCCGGTCGCCAGGGTGCCGACACGGAAATCCTCGGCGTGAAGGAAATCTGCGAGCGCTGGGGCATCGAGCGCCCCGAGCAGGTCATCGACATCCTCGCGCTCATGGGCGATGCCGTCGATAACATCCCCGGTGTGAAGGGCTTCGGCGAAAAAACCGCCACCGCACTCATCCAGCAATTCGGCAGTGTCGAAAATCTCCTCACCAACACCGATCAGCTCAAAGGCAAGCAGAAGGAAAAACTCGAAGCTAGCAAGGACGACGCCCTGCTCTCCAAAAAGCTCGCCACCATCTTCG
>JAJTDU010000020.1:0-26790 GCA_021298725.1 Verrucomicrobiaceae bacterium
ACAGGATCGTGGGGCCGCCTTTGACAAACGAGACGCGAACAAGGACGGCCAGCTCACCCTGGAGGAGTTTCTCGTCAAACAACCGGACCCCGACGAGGCACCGAAACGCTTCCCGATCTTTGACAAAGACGGCAACGGCACCCTGAACCGCGAGGAATACATCAAGGGCGGAAACAAGTGATCCTCAGCCGCCCTGCACTGGCGGCATGATCGCCACTTCGCCGCCGTCGTGCAGCAGCGCATCGCGCTTCACATAGGTCTGATCGAGGGCGAGGAGCAGGCTGTTTTGCCAGTCGCGCAGCTTGGGCCAGCGGGATTCGATTTGAGCGAGAAGATCGGCCATCGTGCTGCCTGCGGGCAGTTCGAGGGCGACTTCATCGCTGCCGGTGATGTCACGCAGGACGGAAAAAAACAGCACCCGCAGCTTCATGACGGCTTGTTCGGGTTGAGGATGCCGATGCAGGGCAGATTGCGGAAGCGGCCCATGTAATCCATGCCGTAGCCAACGACGAACTCGTCGTCGATTTCGAAGCCGGCGTCTTCGAGCGCTACCTCGCGCAGGCGTTGGCGGCGTTTGCTGAGGAGAACGCAGGTGCGCAGGCTGGCAGGCTGCTGGGCGAGGATGCGTTCGGAGATCACGCTGAGCGTGAGACCGGTGTCGAGGATGTCATCGAGCAGGAGCACGTCTTGACCGCGCAGATCGACGTCTGCGGGCCAGCTCACCTTCACCTCGCCCGTGGTGGCAGTGCCACCCTGGTAGCTGCTGGCGCTGAGGGTGTGCAGGCGCACGGGCAGTTCGAGCGCACGCAAAAGATCTGCCACAAAAAACAGGCCGCCATCCATCAGCGCCACGACGGTGACGACCTTGCCTGCCAGCGCCGCATTCAAGCGGGCCGCCATCTCGCGCACACGGGCGTGGATTTGTTCTGGCGTGAGCAGGATGCGTTCGAGATCGTGGATGACTCCGGTGACCGGGGATGACATGGGACAAAAGAGGGCGAAAAGACCAAAGCTGACGTAGCGGAGGCCGCACGGCACACGTTTCTTGTAACCCGTATGAATCCCACTGACAAACCGAACCTACCTGACCTGCGCGTGAGTTACGACCAGGGCGAACTCGACGAACACAGCGCCCCAGCCGATCCGGTGGAGTTGTTCACGCATTGGATCAATGACGCCCTCGCTCACCAACTGCCGGAGCCGAATGCCATGAGTCTGGCTACGAACGGTCTCGATGGCACGCCCACGGTGCGCACGGTGCTTTTGAAGGGCATCGACGAGCGCGGCTTCCATTTCTACACAAACTACGAGAGCCGGAAGGGCAAGGAGATCACCGCCGATACGCGTGCGGCCGCCTGCTTCCTGTGGACGGACCGACATCATCAGGTCTGCTTGAAGGGCGTGATTTCGAAGCTCGATCATGCCGATGCGCAGAAATACTTCGCCAGTCGCCCCTACGGGCATCAAATCGGTGCCTGGGTGTCAGATCAAAGCGTCGTGATCCCCGGCCGCGAGTGGTTGGAGCAGCGCGATGCCGAGTTGAAGGCCCAGTATCCTGAAGGCCAGGTGCCCTGCCCGCCACACTGGGGGGGTTACACACTGCTCCCGGACGAAATCGAGTTTTGGCAGGGCCGTGTGAGCCGTTTGCATGATCGCATCCGCTACCGCAAAGCGAGCGGCGAGTGGGTGAAGGCGCGTTTGAGCCCGTGAGCGGCTGATTCCCACACCGACGGGGGGCTTTCCTCAGCCCAAGGCCAAGCCCAGCGCCATTGGGGCAAGGATTCGTCAATCACCCCCCGTCTTCGCGGACACCGGAGAGAATCCGCGTCTGACGCATTGTGGTGGGCGCGTGCCATCCTCGAAATAGATCAAGGGGAGCGATTGACTCCTCTGCGATCACCCCTTTCTCAACGTGTTGTTATCCTTCTGGCTGTTGGTAACTCGCATGAATCCCCAGGGCGGACCTCAAAAGTCCGCCCTGGCTATTTTATGGTTTTTATAATTTTAGATGACCCGATAGATCGCGAGGCTAAATTATTCGGCACGCGAATGATCCTACGCCCCTCCACGATCCTGTTCATCATTCTGGTGCTCCTTCCACTGGCGCTGCTGGCTTGGCTGGGAACCTATCTGATCCGTGACGCGGAAAAGCGCACCGACGCCTCCATGCAAGCCGTTCTAGCCGAGCGACTTAGCTCCGCTGACAACCAACTGCTGCATGACATGCGCCAGCTCACGGACCGCCTCGACGATTGGGGTGCGAGGAGCGACGGCTCCGCGCGGCTGATGTCCGCAAGGCTGGCGACGCACCCATGGATCGCCCAAACGTGGGCCAAGGCAGGCACAGGGGGCCCATTGGACACCTTTGCCGGAAAAGCACCGTATGAGCCAGGGCAGGCTTTCAACGCGGACGAAAGAATCCAGGCCATTAGCAGTGCCACCCGGCAGCCTGAGACGGAATTTCCTTTCTCCCCCGACGCAGGCGGTCCGCCATTTCAACGCTTCAGTTCCACTGGAATGTCCGCCGCCACACTGCCGCGCACCACGACTTGGTTCACCTATTTGAAGATCTTCGGCTATCACATCGATGACCAACCGGAGGCTGAAACTGTGCAGTCCTGGAGCGGCTGGCATGTGGGCGACTCCACCTTCATCTACTGGCATCGTTTTGCCGACGGTGGCCTGAGTTGTGCCCTGATGAACCCACAAGCGCTCATGAAGGCCTTGTTTCTGCGGCAGCCACAGCCTGGCTTGGCCGCGCCACCGGGACGCATGACGCTCACCACGGTGAGTGGGATTGCCCTGCATGATTGGGGCAAGCGTCTCCCAGGCTCCGAGCGCACGCCAGCCGCCCACCGCGCCTGCTCCGAGCCGCTCTCGCAGTGGGAACTGGCCTACACCCCCGCCAACGAGGAATTCCCCAAGCCGTATCTTTTCCCCATTCTGCTCGGCGTCGGCTCAGGCATCATTCTGGTGTTCGTCGTGGGGTGGTTGTATTTCCACGAGAGCGCCCGGGAGATCCGCGTGGCGCAGCAGCGTGTCACCTTCGTCAATCAAATCTCTCATGAGCTGAAAACGCCGCTCACCAACATCCGGCTGTATGCCGAGATGGCCGCGCAACGTGCCGAGTCGCAGGGAGATGCCATCGCGAAGCGCCAGCTCGGTGTCGTCGAGGCAGAGACCTCGCGGCTGCACCGCCTGATCCAAAACGTGCTCAATTACGCCCGCCAGCAGCGCGACAAGCTCACCATCCAGCCCACTGCCCTCGTGCTGGATGAACTGGTTGGCCGCAATATCGAGTTCTGGAAGCCGCTTCTCGAAACTAAGGGCTTTGAGATCTCTTCGTCGCTCAATGGCCCCTCCTCCATCCAGGCGGACGCGGACGCCATCGAGCAGATCCTGGGCAACCTCATCTCCAACGTGGACAAGTATGCCAACGTCGGAAAGTGGATCGGCATCCGCACCGAGCACGATGAGAAAAGCACGCGCATCATCGTGGAAGACCGCGGTCCAGGCATCCCCTCGGGCAAGCGCCGCACCGTGTTCGAGCCGTTTGAGCGTCTGCGCTCCGACCTCGCCGAAGGTGTCAGCGGCACCGGCATTGGATTGACCATCTCACGCGAACTGGCACAATTGCACGGCGGCACTCTCAGCGTCTGCCCTCAGTATCGCGACGGTGCGCGTTTCATTCTGACCCTCCCCCACCAGCCATGACGAAGATCCTCATTGCCGAAGATGACGACCACACCCGCGACGCCCTGAGCGAGGTGCTCAGCCTGGAAGGCCACGAAGTCATCGCCGCTAGCGACGGACTCCAAGCGGTGGACTTTTTCCGCGCCGAAAGCCCAGATTTAATCTGCCTCGACGTCATGATGCCAGGCCTCAACGGCTATGAAGTCTGCCGTCAGATCCGCAAGCAGGACGAAAAAGTGCCCATCCTCTTCCTCACCGCCAAAGCCGAAGAGATCGACACCGTGCTCGGTCTTGAGCTTGGCGCGGACGATTACATGACCAAACCCTTTGGCGTGAAGGAGATCATCGCCCGCATCCGCGCCATCCTGCGCCGCACCGCCATGCGCAGCGGCGCAGGAACCAAGGACGCAGAAGAGACCTTCACCATGGACGACCTGCGCATCGTGCCCTCCGAACTGCGCGCCTACCGGGACAAGCAGGAAATCCAGCTCAGTCCGCGGGATGTGAAGCTCCTGCGCCTCCTCCATGACCGCCGTGGCAAGGTCATCAACCGCAATACCCTCGCCGACGAGGTCTGGGGCGTCGATTTCTTCCCCGAGAGCCGCGCCCTCGACCAGCACATCTCCCAGCTTCGCAAACGCGTCGAAAAAGACCCCTCCCAGCCGCGCATCATCCGCACCGTGCATGGAGCGGGTTATCGCTATGAATGACGTTGCGGATTCTCGGCGTAGAGTGATGCCTCATTCGCCCTCCGGATTGACTCATTTGATCTTCCATCCCCATGCTCACCTTCGACGCTCACCTCGACCTCAGTCTCAACGCCCTCGGCGGTTTTAACCGCGACCTCCGTCTCCCCGTTCATGAGATCCGCCGCCGTGAGGCCGGTATGACTGGGAAAGGCCGCGCTGCTGGCACCACCGCCTTTCCTGAGATGCGCCGTGGCAAAGTCGGTCTCTGCGTGGCCACCCAACTCGCTGGATGCATGCCGGGAGTCTCGCCGATCGCTAACTGGATGTCTCCCGAGCAGGCCTGGGCCGAAACTCAGGGCCAGCTCTCTTGGTATCGCGCCATGGAGGAGGACGGCCAGCTCCGCCTGATCACCAACCTGCTCGAACTCGATGAAATGATCGCTCTCTGGAGTGACGACAGCATTCCCGATGACGAAAAAGCCATCGGCTACATCCTCAGCCTCGAAGGGGCCGACTCCATTCGCAGCGTCGGCCATCTCGAAGACGCTTGGGCGCAGGGACTCCGCGCCATGGGTCCAGCCCACTACGGCGTGTGCCGCTATGCCCTAGGCCACGATCAGGTCGGGCCGCTGCGTCCCGGTGGCAAAGAACTCATCCAGGAAATGGACCGCCTGGGCATGATCCTCGACGTCACCCATTTGAGTGATGAATGCTTCTGGCAGGCGCTCGACATCCATCACGGCACGGTCTGGGCCAGCCACAGCAACTGCCGCGCCCTCGTGCCCGATCCGCGCCAGTTCAGCGACGATCAAATCAAGGCTCTCATCGAACGCGGAGGCGTCATGGGGGCCGCCCTTGATGCCTGGATGATGGTGCCCGGCTGGACTCGTGGCCAAACCACGCCTCAACAAGTCGGCCTCAAACTCGAAGTCATCTGCGACCACATCGACCACGTCTGCCAACTCGCCGGCAACGCCCTGCACAGCGGCATTGGCACGGATCTCGACGGCGGCTACGGCACCGAACAGACCCCCGAAGACCTCGACACCATCGCCGACCTCGCCCGCATCCCCGCCATGCTCGAAAAACGCGGTTACAAGCCCGAAGACATCGCCAACATCATGCACGGCAACTTTCTCCGCCTCATCCGCGAGGCCTGGGCCGAATAACGGAGCGCGACTGCCCTCCTCGGCAGCCAATCCTCCCCATTCGCTTGAAACATGCCCGCTGCCAGCTCAGCCCCCACCGACACCGTCGTCCTCATTCATGGACTCGGGCGAACGCCGCGCAGCATGTGGATCGTGGCTGCCTGGCTGCGGTTTTGCGGGTATCGCGTGCGACTCATCGGCTATCCCTCCCGCAGTGTTTCGATCGCGGAGGCGGTGGAGCGGCACATTGAGCCGGGATTGGCGGAACTGCCGCTGGAAGCGGGTTCGCGGGTGCATTTTGTGACGCATTCACTCGGCGGCATCGTGTTTCGGGCCTGGGCGGCGCGGCGTGACCCGGCATTTCCACTGGGACGCGCCGTGTTGCTGGTGCCGCCGAACCAGGGCAGTGAGATCATCGACATGGTGCGGCCGCTGGGCTGGCCGCGCTGGGTGCTAGGGCCGGTGGTGGATGAACTGGGCACAGAGCCGCACCACACGCCCAAGGCGCTCGGCCCGCTGCCGCCTGAAACTGGCGTGCTGATGGGAAACAAGGGCACGCTGCGTTTGTTCGGCCATGTGCTGGGCGCGGAGCACGATGGCATCGTCTCCACCCAAGGTGGACAGGTGGAAGGGCAGGCGGATTTCACCGTCCTGCCGGTGAATCATCTCACGGTGCTGTTCAGACCAGCCGTGATGCGTAGCGTGAGGCGCTTTCTAGTCACGGGCCGGTTTGCAGGGTGAAATCAGGCCGTCGGAGCCGGATCACCGCCGCAGAAGTGCTTCCGCGCCTCCATCATGCCCTCGCTAGCAGGGCGCGTGGCGATGAAGCCGCCATAGGTTTGCACGACCTGCTTCACGGGTTTGAGCGCGTTGACCGGGCAGGCGATCATGCGGGCGTGGCGCGGGTCGAGCATGCTGAGGTCGTTGAAATTGTCTCCAGCCGCGAAGCAGGCAGAGGCATCAAGGCCCAGCAGGCGCGCCAGCTCACTCAGCGCAGTGCCTTTGCTGTAACCGCTGTGGGAGAAGCGCAGGTAGATGCCGTTGCGATGGTAGCCGATGTCTGGGAACTGCCGAGCATGCGAGTCGATGTAGGCGCAGATGCCGTCGAGTTCGGCATCCGTGGTGCCGACGATGCCCATCTCTCCCTCGCCACCCGAAATGAAGGAGGCTTGCGTCTGCGTCTCGACCATTTGCTTGATGGCTTGAAACGAAGGCTGGTGATCTTTAACGAAGCGCTCCTGCGCACGACGCGCCAGACGGTTCCAGGAGCCGTAATCCGTCCAGCGGCTGAAGAAGCCGGGCTTATAGATGTCGCACTCCTGAGCGATGATGAAGTCTGGTTCCGAAAAAATGCCATATTGCGCAAGTCCTTGCAGCGTTTGGCTCAAGCTGCGCCCGGTGTTGATGACCCACGCAGCACCTTGGCCGCGCAGCACCTTGATCATCTGCCCGAAACCGGGATGATACACAGGATCGCTCTCTGGATGCACCAGAGTGCCGTCGAAGTCGAAACAGAGGATGAAGCGGTGTTTGGGAGCGGCCATGAATCGGTGGGGGCGCATTCATGCCGTGAAAGAGGCGGGCTGCAAGACCGCGATCACCCGCAGCACCGCCAAGACGCAGAGCGCCCATAGAATCGTCTCATACATCACGAAAATCGGCAGCCCCATCTGCCGCCGGCGGGCACGCTGCACCAGCGCCTCGCTGGCCCAGAGCAGGCCGAGCACCAGGGGCGGATACAGCGCGAGATGGCGGCTACCCCCGGTGAAAACGGGCATGTCCCAGCCAAAATCCAGTGCGCAGACGACCAAAGCCAACACCGTGAAAAACACCAGCGGTGCGGTCTCTGGATGCAGCGCCTGCCCAGCATGCGCGGCACGCGGTGCCACAAACCACACAATGAGCATCAGCATCATCAGGACCGCCGTGAGCACGGCCACGAAGACGCCGCGCTCCAGCGGCAGCGAATCAAGACTCCAGGGCCATTGCAGCACGGCCTCGATCATTTTCAGACCGCCCTGACTCAGCCGCTCACTCACCGCGTCCGAGGCATGGGATTCGAGATAGTTCGCGTAGCTCGGCAACTCGCCCGCTGGCACGGCCAGCAAGGACTCGCGGGTCTGATGCGCCGCCGTCCACTGCCGCAGAGCGTTTTCATCATCAAACCAGCGCCAGAAGAAGGGCGCGGCGTCACCCAGCCTCTCCGTGGCGTGCGCGAGCATCGGCCCCATAGTGATCAGGTGGCAGGCCACGAGCAAAATCATGCCCAGCCAGTGATTCCGCCACACCCAGAGCGTGGTGCGGTCTTCCTGAAACCAGTGCGCCACGATCAGCCCCCAGAACCAGCGCAGAGTACTGACAAAAATGAAGACGAGCACCAGTGTCGTCGCAGTCGGCAGGGTCAGATTCGCCAGCGCGGAAAAAAAGCCGATCATGCCGTAGAGCCAGAGTGAATTGCGCTTCAGCGCAGCGATGCAGCACACCCAGACGAGCAGAAACAGGAGATGAAACAGCCCATCCGGCAAAAACTCGTTCGATGAAGGCAGCAGCACCCCAAAACCGATCGTCAGGATCGTCAGCAAGGCCGCAGGCACTGAAAAGGCGCGTGCCGCCGCCAAACCAAGCATCAGCAGGAATCCCAGACTCAGGCCAAAAAGCCAGCGCTTGCCGGAGCGTAGCACTTGGTGATCCACGGCGCTCAAGCTAGCCGATGTAGGCGGATGATCCGCCGAGACGCTCCACGCAGCGAGCCAGGGCCACAGCGGCCGCACCACACCATCGGTGCGATGTGGCAGCCAGTCGTTCAGAGGCTGGGAGACTCCCTTGGAAAAGTCCGGCGCAAGATCACGCCGCGTCTCAATGGCGGCATTCAAATACACGCGTTCCTGCTCGTGAATCTCGGCTCCGGTTGCGCTTTGCTGCTGAAACGCTCGCACAGAACACCAGACGAAGAAGACCAAACCCGCCAGCATCACCACCCAGCGACCGCCGCTCAGCCAGAGCCTCGTGAGATGCAGAAACACGGATTTGACCGGCATGCGCGCTGCGAAGGTGGAAGGGGTGATTACTTTTTCGGCCGAACCTTGATCTCCACGCGGCGATTCAGGCCCTGCTCCTCCACTGTGCCAGCGGCGCTGACGATCGGCTTCGATTTACCCAGGCCCATGGCCTGGATGCGATCACTGCCAAGTCCGAGGGACTCCCGCAGCCATGAAACCACCGCGTTCGCGCGGCGGATGCTGAGTTCGAGATTGAAATCCTCGCCGCCGAAGCTGTCGGTGTGGCCTTCGATGATGAAGAGCGAGTCTGGGTTCTTTTGGATGAGGAAACCCAGCTTCATGAGGCTGAGGCGGGCACCTTCGGCCAGTAGATCGCTGCCGTAGTCGAAGAGCAGATCCGTCGGCATCAGGATCGGCGCGGTGCTGCCGCCCACCCTGCCACCGCCGCCGAGGAGGTCGTCGAGATTGCTGAAGCCCTTCACACGCGCACCTGCGGCGGTGGTGGTGCCCTGGCTTTTCACCGCGTCGCGCAGGCCGCTGTCCATTTTACCGCCTTCGCCGGGATCGAGCGCCCCGGCATCGAGCAGCATTTGTTTTTCTGACACGGGCTTCGACAGCACATCACGCCGCACACTGGCCATCTCGGCGGCGATGTCCGGCGCGGCCATCGTTTGCGGTGCGAGCAGCATGGCCATGTCCGTGGCCTTGGGAGAGCCGGGAGCGCCGTCGCCAGGATCGTTGGCACGGATGAAGTTGGTGATCTCCTTCACGTTCGGCGTGAGGTCGATCTCCTGATTCGCTGGCAGCTCTTGCAGCTTGTCAAAGTTGTCCAGATTCGGCTCGAAGGCCTTCAGGTCCGGCACATTGCCCGGCGCGATGATCTCAGGGATCTGCTGGATGGCCTGCTGCTCCTTGAGCACCTGCTCGCTGATGCGGACGCGCTCCGGCACCTCGCGCATTTTGACCGGCTGCATGGCGGAAACGCCCAGGAAGTCAAATCCCACCACGAGCATCATGTGAAACACCACGGAGAGGATCAGCGCGAACATGACCCACCATTTCAGACTCCAATCGTCGCGGGAACGAAACGAGGACTGTGGAGTGGTCCACTCGGGCGGATGAGTAACGGCGGCCATGATGCCGCGTCATCAAACCCAAACCACCACCATGAACCGCCGCATCTTCCTCACCACCAGCACCGCCGCCCTCGCTGGCTCCCTCATCGCCCCTGCCAGCAGCCAGGCACTTGATCTCACTCAATCCCCCCTGCTCTACGCTCCGGAGGCTCTGGAGCCGCACATCGACGCCATGACGATGAATATCCACTTCGGCAAGCACCACGCCGCCTACATCAAGAATCTCGGCGACGCGTTGAAAGCCGCCAGCGTGGATAAAACCGACCCCATCGCCCTTATTTCCGACCTCAAAACCGTCCCCGAAGCCCAGCGCATGCTCATCCGCAACAACGGCGGCGGTCATGTGAACCACACCTGGTTCTGGAAGTGGATGGCTCCGGCTGGCAGCGGCCCGAAAGGCCCCGAAGGCAAGCTTGGCGAGGCCATCCAGAGGACCTTCACCAGCATCGACGACTTCAAAAAAGTCTTCGGCGAAGCTGGCACGAAGCGCTTCGGCTCTGGCTGGGCTTGGCTCATCGTCACCAAGGATGGCGCTCTGAAAGTCACCTCCACGCCGAACCAGGACAACCCGCTCATGAAAGGCGTCGTCGAAGAGGCCGATCTTGGCACCCCGATCCTCGGCCTGGATGTCTGGGAGCACGCCTACTACCTCAAGTATCAAAACAAACGCCCCGACTACATCGCCGCGTGGTGGAACGTGGTGAACTGGGCGGAAGTGGCGAAGCAGTATGCTGCCGCGAGCGGCAAATGACGATTGAGTCAACCCGAATGACGAACGAAGTCCCAATGACAACGCTCGAAGATCAACCTCAACACAAGGGCAAGCTTCAGCCTCGTCATTCGGGCTACGTCATTGTTTCGTCCTGCGTCATTTTCCCGTCATGACCGGACTCATCGAGGTCAAGCTCACGGAGTTGAACCAGTTGTTCAACTCCATGGACCCCTCCCCCTTCCATGAGCGCGATCTGGACCGCAACGCGGAGGAGTTCATCGTCAGTTGGGCGCAGGAGCATCCGAAACAGCACGATTTGAAGCTCCTCGTGCATCTCTCCAAACGCCCTGCCGATATCGCCGACGCGCAGCAGCTCGTCACCGACTCCGTCGCGCATTACTTCGAGTATCGCGCCAACATGACGATGCACGAACTGAAACGCCTGATGCGCGAAGGCCGCGCCTCGTTAATCATCGGCCTGCTCTTCCTCGGCATCTGTCAAATCACTGCCACCCTGCTCACGCCGCCCGCCGGGAGCTGGCAGACCGTCGCCCGCGAAGGCCTCACCATTATCGGCTGGGTCGCCATGTGGAAGCCGCTTGATATCTACCTCTACCGCTGGTGGCCTCCGCTCTCTCGGCGCCGGCTCTATCAACGCCTCAGCCGCATGCCCGTCGAAGTCCGCTGCTCTCTCACCCCTTGAAACCTTTGCCCTCATGAAAACCCTCCTCACCACCCTCCTTCTGCTCATTCCCGCCATGGCATTCGCCGCTGATCCCGCCAAACACGTCAAAGCCGACGAAGCCGCCAAAATCATCGCCGAAGGCAAACTCGTGATCGTGGATGTCCGCACGCCGGACGAGTTCAAAGACGGCCACATCAAAGCCGCCAAGAACATCGACATCATGGCCGCCGACTTCGAAGCCCAGCTCGCCAAGCTCGACAAAACCCAGCCCACCCTCGTCCATTGCCAGGCCGGTGGCCGCAGCATGCGCGCCTTAAAAACCTTCGAAAAACTCGGCTTCAAGAACCTCATCCACCTCGACGAAGGCTTCGGCGGCTGGGAAGCCGCAGGCAAGCCGGTGGAGAAGTGATCACAGGCCCAGCAACCGGCGCATGTGCTCCTTCGAGATGCCGCCGACCTCACGCGCGGTCTCTCGGCCATTTTTGTAGGCGATGAAGACAGGAATGCCGCTCACACCGTGTTCGCGGGCCAGCTTGGGATCTTCATCGACGTTGATGCGGATCACGACGGCCTTACCCTTCAATTCTTGTGCGAGTTCATCGACCAGCGGGCCGACGGCTTTGCACGGGCCGCACCAGTCGGCATAAAACTCCACCAGCACCGGCACCTTTGCCGTGCGCGCGGCGGAAATCGACGTGGTGCCACCCGAAGACGACCCCGAGCGGTTCATGTCGAACACGATCCAGCCGATGCACACCATGACGGCCCCGATGATCCAGAGATGGAAGTTGCCCTTGTTCATGCGGCACCATCCAGGCCGGTTTTTGATCTGGCAAGCTCGGAGTCAATTCGATGGCTCCTCGAATCCGCGCACCCCGGAAGCTTCGAGAAAGCTTTTACACGCTGATTGGGGACCGGCTGTTTGGGACGCTGGAGCGTCCGAATCACCCCAGTTTTCGACCTTGAATCTCACTCCCGCACCGGTAAAGGAACGGCCCCGCGTCTGGCCGCCTCCGGCGCTTTTTTCCAACTCTCAGCCCTACGCTCCTCGCTCTTTGCTCATGAACAAAACCCTCCTCGCCCAAGCCGCCAATGAAGCCCGTGGCCTCGCCATGGACGCCGTCCACAAGTGCTCCTCCGGCCACCTGGGGCTGCCGCTCGGCTCCGCTGAAATCGGCGCGGTTCTTTTTGGTCAAGCCCTCCAGTGCGATCCAGCAGAGCCGAAATGGCTGAACCGTGACCGCTTCATCCTCAGCGCTGGCCACGGCTCGATGTTCATCTACTCCTGGCTACACCTGAGCGGCTACGCGGTGAGCATTGACGACGTTTCTAAGTTCCGCGTGCTGCATTCCATCACGCCAGGACATCCTGAGTTTCATGAGACGCCGGGCGTGGAATCCACCACCGGCCCTCTGGGTCAAGGCGTGGGCAATGCGGTGGGGTATGCCCTTTCCGGCAAAATGGCAGCGGCGAAGTACAACACCGCGCAGCACACGATCATCGACAACCACGTCATCTCCCTTGCCGGTGACGGCTGCCTTCAGGAAGGCGTAGCGCGTGAGGCCGTCGCCTTCGCCGCCCACAACAAGCTCGACAACCTCATCCTCATTTTCGACTCCAACGATGTGACCCTCGACGCGATGGCCAAAGTCACGCAGAGCGAAGACACTGAGGCGCTTTACACCGCGCTCGGTTGGGACGCAGTGACCATCGACGGTCATGACCTCGACGCCATCCTCTCCGCCCTCGAAACCGCGAAGAAGAACGACAACGGCAAGCCAAAAATCATCATCGCCAAGACGATCATCGGCAAAGGCATCCCCGAAGTCGCCGGCACGGCCAAAGGCCACGGCGAAGGCGGCGCGAAGTTTGCGGATGCCGCTAAAAAAGGCCTCGGCATCCCCGAGGGCACGCATTTTTACGTCAGCGATGAAGTGAAGGCTTACTTCGCCGACTTGAAGGCCAAGCGTGCAGCGATCCATGGCGAATGGAACACGATTTACCTCGCCTGGAGCGCGGCGAATCCTGAACTGGCCCAACAACTGGACGCCGCCCGCAACGGCACGCTCAAAGCGGAAGACCTGCTCCAAGTGGTGCCGGAATATCCCGCCGAAGGCAAAGCTGCGACGCGCAACAGCGGTGGTGAGATCCTCAATCACATCGCCAAGGCCGTTCCGCATCTCGTCACCGGCAGCGCGGACCTCTTCGGCTCCACGAAAAACTATCTGACCGGTCTTGGCGATTACTCCGCCGCGAATCCGACCGGCCGCAACATCTGGTTTGGCATCCGTGAGCACGCCATGGGCGCGATCTGCAACGGCATCGCCTACGACGGCCTCTTCCTAGCCAGTGGCGCGACTTTCCTCGTCTTTGCCGACTACTGCCGCCCGAGCATCCGCATCGCGGCGCTCGCCAAACTGCCTGTCACCTACATCTTCACGCATGACAGTGTCGGCGTCGGAGAAGACGGCCCCACGCATCAACCGGTGGAAACCGTCAGCGGTCTGCGTGTGATCCCGAATCTCGATGTGATCCGCCCTGGAGATGCCGAAGAAGCCGCCGCTGCCTTCGCCGCCGCGTTCAGCCGCCACGACGGCCCCACGCTGCTCGCCTTGAGCCGCCAGGACCTGCCACACCAAGGCCACGCCAGCGCCACCACACGCCGCGAAGGCACGCTCAATGGCGGTTACATCCTCGTGAAAGAAACCGCGCCGCTGGAAGCCATCGTCATCGCCACCGGTTCCGAAGTGCAGCACGCCGTCGAAGGTGCCAAAGGCAAGCCCGGCGTCCGCGTCGTGAGCCTGCCGTGCTTCGAGCGTTTTGATCGCCAGAGCGCCGAATATCGCGAAAGCGTGCTCCCCGCCGCCTGCACGAAACGCGTCGCCATTGAGGCCGGTGTCTCCGGTCTCTGGTGGAAGTATGTCGGCACTCAAGGACAGATCATCGCCATCGACCGTTTCGGCATGAGCGCTCCCGGTAACACCGTCTTCAAAGAACTCGGCATCACTGCCGAGGCTGTGGCGCAGGCGCTGGCTTGATTCTGCTAGCGAAATCATCGTTGCATGCGGCAATCCCGGTCCGTGGCCGGTCGCTGTCGCATGCATAGCAACAGCCGTCCCTGGCAGGAAACGTTGCCGAGAGGAGCCTGTGCTTTGCGATCGGATTTTGCTACGCCTCCTCAAGGCAGAAGGGAGGCGCGGCCGGGACCGGTTTGGGGCGCTTCACGCATGACGTGCAGATGGCTGCGGGCACCTTTCCAGCAGGTAGTCGCTTAACGTGGTGCTGGCATGCAGCGTCTCCGTGAGAATGTACTCAGAGCGCAACTGCGACAGCACCGTTGCCAGCCGGTCCGGTCGCGTTTCGATGCAGATGAAACGCGGGCGGTGGCGCTCCAGGTCGAGGCCCTTGAGCACCTCGAGTTCGTAGCCTTCGACATCCAGGCTCAATAGGTCAAACTCCGCCGGCACTCCGCTCTCGGCCAGCACCTCGGTCAAGGTGCGCACCGGAACGTCGAAGACCAGCTCCTGAGCCGGAAGTCCCTGGATCTCCAAGCCGTTTTTGGCGCGTTTTTTCTCCGAATCTTCGTCTCCCCAGGCACCACAAACGCCGGTCATCAATCCCGCGTAGCGAAGCTGCGCCTTGGAACCTGAGCGATCTGGCGGCCCCAAGGCGCAGGCATGCACCTGGGACTCCGGCCGGGTTTTCCTACAGATTTCAGCAAGCCATGGCACGGGTTCAATCAGCACCCCCCGCCAGCCCTGGAAACGGGCCAGATGGTAGGTGTTGCTCTGCTGGAATCCGTCGTTGGCACCCGCCTCCACGAACCAGCCATCGCGAGATCGAAGGTGCTGGGCGAGTTTTCGATCCAGCCCGTTCAGCGCAGGCCATGAAAGCCTGTCGATACCACAACGCTCCAGCCAGGGGCGGAGCAATGCAGCGCATTTTTGCCGCCGGCTCATGGTTGGTAGGGAATGGCACCGCGATCCGCCCCGCTCCATGACGCAGGCAGGCGTTTGAGGTTGAAAGCAGCGCCGAAAAAGGCCGAGGTCGTCCAGGTGTAGGCGTTGCAGGGTCCAAACCCTTGAAAATCCACCTGGGTGAGACCTTGGGACCGCAAATAATCCGCCGCGGTCGTGAACCAATCGGAGTTATCGAGCAGAATGAGGCCGCCCGGACGCAAGACCTCCACCGCCACCTGCGCGCAATCGGGCCGATGTCTTCCGTCGATGATCACCACATCCCAGGGAGCGCCTATGCGGGCGGCAGCGATGTAGGACGCGCCATCCATCGGCCCATGCAGGGTCACGTTCGGAGGCAGCCGCGGGGTGATCTTCCGCACCCACGCCGCGTCACTCTCCACCGACGACACCTCACGCGCTCGCCCAGCCCAGTGGAGTGTACCCCAGCCAGCCCCGTATTCAAAAATCCGACATTCAGCGAGATCGAGCTGGTCCATCCAAGCCAAGGCCGGGTAGGTCATCCAGGGCAGCGGCTTTCCCTGGGCGTCCACCGGCCTGGACTCCTTGACCGAGCGCCACCAGCCGGTCTTTGAGCAGAGAATCTCCAGCACGGCGAAAACGCTCCCCAGGGCCGGTGAGCAGCGCCGGAGCAGACGGTGTAGGAAAGAGCGCATGGACAGATCGGAGATCAATCTCAACCCGGGGTGTATTGCAAGATTCTTCTTGCGACGGTAGCGAATAGGCTGAAAGCGCAGTTTCCACTCCCCTGACCGCGTGACCGCTCCAGCCAAGGCCCAGATCGTGATCCCCGTTCATAACCGCAGGGAAACCACCCATGCCTGCCTTGAACGGCTGAATCAACTTGGCATACCAACGTGGGCCGGAGTGATCGTCGTGGACGATGGCAGCACGGACGGGACTGCGGAGATGATCCAGGCAGAACATCCGTGGGTGCAGCGTCTGCATGGCCATGGACAGTCGTGGTGGACGGGGGCCATCGACCTGGGCATGAGGGAAGCCATCCGGAACGGAGCTGAATGCATCGTCTGGCTGAACGACGACGTTTTGCCAGATGCCGGAGCTTTGGAACTCCTGGTAGAGGAGGCGCTGATGAACCAATCTGTCTGCGGAGCGGTATGCCGGGGTGGAAATGAGATCCCGGTGGCTTATGCGGGCGGCGTGATGCGCAACCTCTGGCCGCACCCCGTGCGGCACATTCAGGGAACCGCCCCGATCCCTGTGGAGTGGCTGCACGGAAATCTTGTGGCGGTCCCGGCCGTGGTCTGGCGGCGGTGCGGTCTGCCTCAGGCAAGGCACATGCCACACAACCTTGCCGACATTTCATACACTTTGGACGCGCATAGGGCGGGCATCCCGGTTCGTCTGCTGCCTGGCGCCACGGCGCTGGCCACCCCAAATGACACTGCCTCCTACTGGTCATGGACGGACCCACGAATACGGCCTTGGAACCTGCTGACAGGGCTTTGGAATGTCAAAATGTGGTGGTATATGCCCGGCGTGGCATGGTTCCAGGCACATCATTCTGGCTGGCGAGCCGTCCCGGTCCTGGCGTTTCTTATCCTCAAGCTGCTTCTGTGGATCTTGCTAAAAAGCCTGCTGCCTGCCCGTGCGCTCAAGCAGCTCAACACAATCATAGGCTGCAAATCCGCTAGGCAGTGATGGATAAGGGAGGGCTAGATTTTTCATCGCTCTTCGACCGCTTTCTTCAGCCGCCGCCGTTCAGCTTTGCCCTTCCACCTCAAAATAGTCATCCTCCGCAATGTCCGGGATGCCAACGACGAGGACGCGCATTTTGCCACGGGCACCGTGGACGACACCTGGCGGGATGTGGACGAGGGAACCCTTGCTGACGGGATGCTCGACGCCGTCGAGCATGACGGAGCCGCCGCCTTCGAGGACGTAGTAGAGCTCGGTGGAGCGTTGGTGGTAGTGAAGCTTCGAGCCGTCGATGTCCACGGCATGCGCCCAGGCGGCGGGGTTCAAATCGGCGTCTTCACGACTGATCAATCGGTCCCGCCAGCCGCAGCTGCTGCGCTCACGCGGCGTGTGGCCTTCATGACGGATAAGTTGCGGGCCGGAAGCGGACATCGGCGTGATTATTTCCGGGGCTGATGGTTTTTGATCTCCTCAGCGAGATGGGCAAAGTCGCCTTTCTCACAAAGGCGCACGAAACCCTCGGTGAAGCGTTTCAGCTCATCCCAGACGCTGCGGATGTGCTCCGCCTCTTCATGGGTGATGCGGTTGTCTGACGCGGCCTTGCTGATGGCGGTGAGCAGATCAGCGAACTGCTGCACGATCTCCTGCGTGGCGGGCATAAGCTCCATGCCGCGCGGACCACCGCCGGAGGGATTCTGCACAAAGACGCCGTTCGCCTTGTGGCAGAGCCATTGCATGATCTGCGGATCGCGGGTGATCTCGTAGAGCTGGCGCACGCGATCGAGCGGATTGGCCGTGCCGCTGCCCAGCATCTCGTCCGGCTGGGACCATTTGTAGGCGAGGGAAAGAGAGACACCCATCTTCGCGGCCACTTCTTTGAAGCTGGTGCGTTCGACGGCCTTGCTGATCACTTCATGCGAGTCCATACGCGACCTGTTTCCGAGGTGGGGCACTTTGGCAAGCGGCATGATTGGGAGGATTTCTGAGCCCGTCATGCGCCGCAGGTTCCAGTTTTGGCGCGGAATTCTCCTTGTTTGCGGCGATGGCCGCGACGTAAGCTCTGGCTCTTATGACAAAAATCCACCTTCTCCTCTTCGCGGCGGCATCCTTCATTCTGACCTCCTGCCTTGAAATCAAATCCACCCTGATCGTCAGCAAGGACGGCACCGCCACCATTGAGGAAAGCGTTCTCCTTGGTGCCCAACTAGCGGCCATGATGCAAGCCGGTGGCGGCCAGGGCGACCAGCTCAAGGGCCTGGTGATGGACAAGGCGAAGGCCGAGGAACGCGCCAAGAAGCTCGGCGAAGGCGTGACCGTGAAGTCTCACGAGGAAGTGAAGTCTGCCGATGGCACGAGCGGCGTGAAGATCGTCTTCGCTGTGGCGGATCTCGCGAAGCTGAAATATGTGCCCTTTGAGCCGGAGCAGGAAGGCAAGCCCGCCTCCAAATCAGAAGCGATGACCTTCGCGCTGAGCGGTTCCACCCTCACAATCACCAACCCGGACGCTGATAAGAAAAAAGGCGGTGACATCGAAAAGCCGAAGAAAAGCGCCGAGGAATTTGCGCAGATCAAAACCCAGATGAGTATGATGAAGCCGATGTTTGCCGGCATGCACATGGCGGTGGAGCTCAAAGGCGCAGGCGGCATCGCCAGCTCCAACGCTACCCATCAAAGCGACGGCACCATCAGCTACCTCGACATCCAGTTCGAGAAGCTCATGGAAAACACGGACGCGTTCATGGAAGTCATGGAATCCGGCGAAGGCGGCATGAGCATGAGCGAAGCCGCGACGAAATTCAGCGAGATCGAAGGTCTCAAGATCGAGGGCAAAAAAGTGGTCACGGTGGAGTTGAAGTAACTTCGACTGGCGATCGAAGCCCAACTTTCCAAACCGATTCGTCTGCTAGTCGAATCTACTCGATGGCCGGGGCACGCTGCCCCGGCCATTTCTGTGGGGTGATGGGACACCTGGGCAGGCAACGCTTTTTTCGTTTGCCGCGTCGGTTTGAAGCCGGACAGTTCAGTTTGTATGATCTCCCAGCTTCTCGATCTCGTCCTCCACGTTGACAAACACCTGCAAACCTTCGCGCAGGAGCATGGGGTGCTGATCTATGTCTTGCTGTTTGCCATCATCTTTTGCGAGACTGGCCTGATCGTCACGCCATTCCTGCCCGGGGATTCCCTGCTGTTTGCCGTCGGCGCTCTGGCGGCGCAGGGATTTGTGCGCATCGAATACATCATCCCGTTGCTCATCGTGGCCGCGATCATCGGTGATAACTTTAACTATTGGATCGGGCGGAAAGCTGGCGGCTGGATCGTGCAGCAGCGCTGGTTTAGAAGGGATTACCTGTCGAAAACGGAGGCGTTTTTCGTGAAGCATGGGGGCAAAGCTGTGGTGCTGGCCCGCTTCGTGCCGATCGTGCGCACCTTCGCCCCGTTCACGGCAGGTTTTGGGCGCATGGCCTCCGGCCGCTTTCTTTGTTACAACGTCGTTGGAGCGGTCGTATGGGTGCTGATTTTTGCCGTGGCTGGCTACTTTCTCGGCAGCATTCCGATCATCAAAAACAACATCAAGCTCGTCTTCTTGCTCATCATCGTCGTCTCCATGCTGCCCATCGTGATTGAGGTGCTGAAGCACAAGGCGGAGGCGAAGAAGGCGAAGGAAAAGAGCGAGAGTTAAGGACGCACCCTCGCCCCGGTGCTCGGGTTGAGGTGATACCCCGGATTCCCGCCCACACCGGGCACATATCCGCCAAGTGTCACTGGAGCATTTCTAGAAGTGGCCAGGCTGAGCTGGCGTTTCGCAGGCAACCAGCGACAGAGCAACCGCGACGGGAAGGCAAATCCTTGTTTTCATCCCCACATCGTATCATGCGCTTCAATCCGGCGGTGGAAAACTTTGCCAGCAAGATCAAAAGCGCCACTGTGCGCTGCATGCTCCCCGTCGTCGTCCAGCATCCTCTGGCGCAGTGTCATCTCGCAGCCATTCGTGCGGTGGCAACGCCCCCGCATCAGTTCCGTCGGCATTTGAACCTGCTCGCGCGCATGCTTTTCCTTGAGGCTACGCGCGAACTGCCCGTGCAGGAGATCACGGTGCGGACGCCGCTCACCGAGACCACCGGATCACAGTTGGCGCGGCCCATGGTCTTCGTGCCCATCCTGCGCGCTGGCCTAGGACTGCTGGATGGCATCCTGCCACTGGTGCCAGACGCCAGCGTCGCGCATGTGGGCATCAAACGGAACGAAGAAACCGCCCTGCCCCATGCCTACTATGCCAATCTCCCCGCGAACCTCGCCAGTGCGGACGTTTTCCTGCTCGATCCCATGCTCGCCACTGGCGGCAGCGCCTGCGAAGGCTTGCGCCAGCTCAAGGAGGCGGGCGCCCTGCGCATCACGATGATCTGCGTGGTGAGCTGCCCGGAAGGACTCGCCGCCTTGAACCGCGCGCATCCCGACGTACCCGTTTTCACCGCCGCCATCGACGATGGCTTGAACGAGAAATGCTACATCGTCCCCGGCCTTGGCGACGCTGGCGACCGTTACTTTGGGACGTGAGCATTTCTGCCACCCCGCCGCGCACGATTCCGCACTGAAGCTGCGTTTTGTTTTTCCCATGCCCATTTCCCTGCCACCCCTGACACGCCGCGACTGGATCAAGCGCGGCTCGGCCGCCGCTTTTGGAACCTTCGCCACGCAAACCCCTGCGCTAGAGATTCCTGAACAGGTCTGGGTGCTCTTCTCAGACACCCACATCGCCGCGGACGAGACGCTCACAGCGCGCGGCGTGTGCATGGCGGAAAATTTGCGCCGCTGCGCCAATCAGGTGCTCAAAATCGGCCAAAAGCCCTTCGGCCTCATCGTGAACGGCGATTGCGCCTATTTGGAAGGCATCAGCGAGGACTACGTCGCGTTTTTGCGCTGCATTCAGCCGCTGCGGGAGCAGTCCATCCAGATTCATTGCACCCTCGGCAACCACGACCACCGCACCAACTTCCTCAACGCCGTCATCGGCCCACCACCGCCCAACGCCGAGCGGATCATGAATGTGCCGGACAAGCACGTCGCCACCGTCACCAGTGCCCAGGTGAATTGGCTCCTGCTCGACTCGCTCGACCTCGTGAACAAAACCCCCGGCATGCTCGGCCAGCCCCAGCTCACCTGGATCGAGCGCGAACTGCGCAACTCGCCGGACAAGCCCACCTTCGTCGTCGCCCATCACAACCCGATGCAGACCAGCATGGACGAAAAGAGAAAGGGCTCTTGCCTGCAGGACAGCGACGTCTTGTTCGACCTCCTGGCCGCCTATCCGAAGGTCCAAGGCTTCATCTACGGCCACACGCACACCTGGCTGAAGTCCAAGCACGAGAAGACCGGCCTCCCGCTCATCAACCTGCCCCCCATCGCCTACACCTTCAATCCAGAGGCCCCCAACGGCTGGGTCACCGTCCGCATCGACGCCGACCGCGCCGAATTCGAGCTCCGTGCCCTCAACCCCGCCCACGAGCAGCACGGCCAAAAGCACGTCATCAAATTTGTGTGAGCCACTGCACACTCCCAGCGCCCGATCCCAAGCCTCGGCGGGCAGATTGCGTTGGGTCGGCAAACCGCCATTCATTCTAGCAATTGCAGCCTGCACCTCACAAGAGAGTCACTCTAGGCTGGATGACGTGGATCAATGCGAGTCTTGGAGAGAGCCTAAAACAACACAGATGTCATCAAAAGCTGATCTCTGAACAAGGTCACTACGACAAATCTGACGCCAGCACCGAGTTCGCGGCACGCAGCGCCAGTTCTTTCGCCTGTGCGATCACGCGCACAGGCGTGTGGTCGAACATGTAGGCATGGCAGCTTGGGCACGTCACTGCACGGGCGACCACGATGGAGCCACAGCCTTCACAGACTTTGTACTGCTCGGGATGGGTGGCGATTTTCTCCGCCTGCTTCAGACGTGAGTCTGGTTTGTGCTCGTGCGCGCTCATGAGAGGGCTCAAGCTACGGTGCACGCTGCGCTGCGCAACCCCAGCAATGCCAAACTTGTGCTGAATTTTGCCGTTGTTTCGCGAATGTGAAGCAGTCGCATGACGTGCTTCAGCCCAAGCCCTCAACGCTCCACCCATCGCGATACTTCCGCGTGAGTTGGGCATTCAACTCCGGCTTGTTTGTCACCTGACCGGCCGCAGCATCCCATTCGATCCAATCACCAGGATTGCGTTCGGAAAGCACGCCCAAGAGCACCGCCTCAGTCACTGGGCAGCCGTAGGTGGGTAGATCGGTACTGGCTTTTTCCCCCTTCATGCAGGCATCGACCCAATCGGTGTAGTGATTAGCGATGCGCGTCTTTGGATAGGCGTGGCCGGTGAAATTCGCCTCGGGCACGAGCCACGGGCGCTGACTGTGCGGCTTGAAGATGCCGCCGTTTTCGCCGATGAAGAAAATACCGCTCGGCGTGTCCTTGGTGAGCACACTGGGCTTGATGACACGGCTGTCATACGGATAGCCGCCGTCACTCCAGGTCATCTTGAGCGTATCGCCCGCCGTGAGTGGCGTGCCGGGGAATTCGAGCTCTAGATGACGCTTCTGCGCGTAAAGATTGCCCGTGCTGCCTTCGTCGAGGCAGCGCACACGCTTCGGTGCGGCGAGACCGAGGCAGGCGAAGACGACATCGAAATAGTGACAACCCATGTCACCCATCATACCGACGCCAAAATCGACCCACGAACGCCACATGGACGGATGATAAGCGCCTTCGAGGAACGGCACTTCATTCGCGACACCGAGCCACAGGTTCCAGTCGATGTGCTCTGGCACCGGATCGGCCTGCGCTTTGCGTTCGGTGACTTTCGGCCACCAATTTGCCTTCTTGTTCTCCCAGCAGATGACTTCCTTCACTTTACCGATGGCACCACTTCTGATGAGATCGACTGCCAGCGAAGTTTCGATGGCCGAATGGCCCTGCGTGCCCATTTGCGTCGTCACCCCGGCCTTCGCTGCCTCCACACCGAGAATACGTGCCTCGTGGATGTGATGCGTGAGCGGCTTCTGCAAATAGACATGCTTCTTTGCCCGCAACGCCGTGACCGCCTGCGCTGCGTGCATGTGATCCGGCGTGCCGATGGTGATCGCGTCCACCGTGTCGCCCAGCTTCGCGATCATCTCGCGGTAATCGCGGAACGTGGCCGTATCTTCGAGACGCTTCGCCGCCTCTGGATCCTGATGCTCTTTCCTTCGCGAACTCATGCCCTTGGAGCCAAGCGCGAGCGTCTTGGCATCCACGTCACACATCCCCACGATCCGCACCTTCGGATGCTGGAGCACACTCATCATGGTGTTTCCGCCCATGCCACCCACGCCGATGGAGGCGACATGGAACATCGAGTTCGGCGACTTCGCACTCAGGATGGCAGGAGCAGAGACAAAGGCTGCGGTTTGCTTTAGGAAGGAGCGGCGGTTCATGGTGCCTGCTTGAACGTGACGGCAAAACAAGCTCTCTCGGGGAATCACACACCTTGGTTGCAGCCAGGCACCCTGGATGGCGGGCTCCGAAAGCGCAGCGTTCCTTTTAGTTGCTCGACCCCATTCACGCCGAAAATGGCGGTGAACATCATTCCACGTCTCGTCCTCATTCACCTCGCACACGGTAGAAGTTCCACCTTGTCTCCCTGGGAGCGAAATCACACGCGGCCACGATCACAGCGCCAAGTTCTGCACGACGTCCCAGCGTTTCACCGTGCTCGACCGGCTTGGTCCACGTCTGGCCGAAGTCGCTGCTGCTGACGTGGTTGAGCGCGTAAAACGCACCGCTCCAGCGCCTCTTTAATGCGCTTTTTTATCCCACAGCAGCTTCATCGCGATCACACCGAGCCATGGGGCCAGACCCGCCATCGCCATGCCCAAGTCGAACGATTTTGTCTCATCGACCATTCGACCGAAGAGCTTGTGCATCGGAGATGACACCGCCCACACCCAGGTGCTGAGCAAACCCGTGAGCCGTCCCACATGCCGGTCCGAAAGCTCCTGCACAAAACTGTAGTAGCAGGGAAACAACGCCAGCGCACCGGCCCCCACGACAAGGATCGCTCCCATCAGCGGCCAGCCTTTCGGCAGCCACAGCAGCAGCACGCTGAACGACGTCATCACGCACGCTCCCGCATAGACCCAGCGGCGCGCGCCATGCGCCGAGATGGCAAATCGTCGCGCCAACCATAGCGAGATGAATCCCGCAGCGATACAACCGATGTCCGTGCCGATGTAGTAGGCTGAGTTGAACGTCAGTGCCTCTGTCTCTGAGTAACCGCGTCCTTCCTGCATGAACTTTGGCAGCCACACGCGGAACAGATGCCAGCAAGTCTGCGCCCCGAAAATCAGCGCCGCCAGCGCCCAGAACCTACGGCCTAGCAGGATGTCCCACATGCCTTCACGCTTGGTTGGATCCTCCGGGATCACCACATCCAGCTCCGTTTTACGAATGGAGAGGAACCATACCACCACCCAGAGCAATCCGATGCCGCCGATGACCTCAAAGGCGAAGCGCCAGCTCGAAATGTCGTCCGTCATCAGCCAGATCATCATCGGCGGCGTCACCACCGCGCCGATGGACGCGCCGCTTTGCAGCACGCTATTGCCCATCGTACGATCCTTCGGGTCCAGCAACGCAAACGTCGTCTTCAGTGCGCACGGCCAGTGCCCCGCCTCAAAAAATCCGAGCAACACTCGGCAGGTCAGCAGCGGCCAGTAGCCATCCGTATGCGCCGAGACAATCCCCATCAACGACCAGCCGCTCAAAACAATCGGGTACAACCAGTAAACCCGGAACCGGTCCGCCAAAAATCCAAACACCAGCGATCCCACCGCAAACGCCCAGCCAAACGCCAGTTCCATGTCTCCATACTGCTCCTGCGACAGATTGAACTCCTTGGTCACCCGCACCGCCGCGTTCGCGAGCGTCTGCCGGTCCATGTAATTGATCGTCGTCGCCAGCAGCAGCAGGCCGCAGAGATACCATTTCCAGAGGGGGGAGCGTTGTGCGGTCATAAATCAATCTTTCTTGTCCCAGATGAGCGTCTTGATCATCCCATAGACCAGCACTCCATACGGGATGAGTGCCCGATCACCAGCATGGCAAACCAGCCATGGGTCCCAATGGGAGTCAGCAGTTCGTGATTCATGCCCGTGTTCCCACATTCAGTTCACTTTTTCGTGCTAAGCAGCGATTTGACGGCTTGGAGGATCGTTTCGACTTCCGCTAGCCGCCCGACGCCTTCGTAACCGCAGGCGAGCATGCCTTCGGCAGGTTCAACGAAGTGTGCGCCGTAACTGCGCAGGGTTTCGATGTTTTTCAGAGTGGCGGGATGCTGCCACATCTTGCCGTTCATGGCCGGGGCGATCAAAATCGGGGCGCGGGTGGCGAGCGCGATGGCGGTGAGGGCATCGTTGGCGAAGCCGTGCGCCATGCTGGCGAGGATGTTGGCCGTAGCGGGGGCGATGAGCGGCAGGTCGGCCGCGTCGGCGAGCGGGATGTGGCCAGGCTGCCAGCCATCTGTTTCGGCGAAGAGGTCGGTGATGACCGGATTTTTGCTCAGCGTGCTCAAGGTCAGCGGTGTGACAAATTCGAGCGCGGATGGGGTCAAAACACACGTGACGCGATGGCCAGCCTTGGTGAGCTGGCTGGCGAGGTCCGCCGCCTTGTAGGCCGCGATGGAGCCGGTGACGCCTAAAATGATGCGGGACATGATGGGTGTACGATAAACGTGAAAATGAGCGCGAAAAGCCCGAACTACGAAGGGACTTGCCTTAGTGCTTACGAGAAAGCACATTCCACTCCCCACCTCCCAACTGAATGCGCTGCCCGAAATGCGGAAGTTCCCAGGATAAAGTGATCGACTCTCGCGAGGCGCGGGAAGGTCATGCCATCCGCCGCCGCCGCGAGTGCATGAAGTGCGACTTCCGCTTCACAACCTATGAAATCGTCGAGCGTGAGGAACTGCGCGTGGTGAAGCGCAACAGCGCCCGCGAGAGCTTCAACCGCGACAAGTTGCTGGGCGGCGTGCGCAAATCCTGCGAAAAGCGCCCGGTGAAAATGGAGCAACTCGAACAGCTCGTGGATGACATCGCCAACGAGCTCGAAGAAGAAGGCTACCGCGAAATCCCATCGACCGTGATCGGTGCGAAGGTGATGCGCCGCCTGGAGGCCATCGACCATGTGGCCTACGTCCGCTACGCTTCGGTGTACCGCCAGTTTGAGGACGTGGGTGAGTTCATCGACGAAATCAAGAGCCTGGGTGAACGCCGTCCGCGCGATGGGCGGCAGCCTGAACTGTTCAGATAGCGCCAAGGGCATAGGGCGGAGGGCAAAGAGATGCCGCAACGCCTGCGAAGGCCATTCCGTGACTCTACGCCCTTTGCTCTTTGCCCTTTGCGCCTCCCCTGGCCCTGGATAGCATCTGCACTATGTCCGAGAAGACCATTTTCCAAAAAATCATCGACCGAGAAATCCCCGCCCCGCTTGTTTATGAGGACGAGCTGGTCGCGGCCTTCAATGACGTCAATCCACAGGCGCCGACACACATCTTGATCGTGCCGAAGAAGCTGATTCCACGTGTGGGCGAGGCTGAACCGGAGGATCAGGCCACGCTAGGGGCTTTGCTGCTCGCGGCGGGCAAAATCGCCGACAAGTTGGGCATCAAGGATTGCAGCCAAGGTTTCCGCCTCGTGATCAATCACGGCAAGGACGCGGGCGAGTCCGTGCCGCACCTGCATGTGCATCTTTTGGCCGGACGCAGGTTGGAATGGCCTCCGGGCTGAGAAATGTTGCAACTTCGGGCCGCTGAAGCGGTTTTTTGACATCATGGAACCGTTCTCGCCCCAAGACCCTCTTACGAAGCTGCTGGCCCAGGCCCGCCACATGGAGGTGCGTTCCAATTTCACTCAAAACGTGGTGCGTGCTGCCCGTCAGACCCCGCAGGATCGTGGCTGGTTGGCTGCGCTGCGTGCGTGGTGGGAGGAAAGTGGATGGTCCGCTCCACCGGCCAAGTGGAGCTATGCCACAGCAGTGACCACCATGGCTGTGGTGACGTTAGTGCTGCTGCAAACGCG
>JAJTDU010000020.1:26824-35300 GCA_021298725.1 Verrucomicrobiaceae bacterium
CGTCGAAAAGGCGGTTGCCCCAGTCGCTGAGCTGCCCCTGCTGCCTGCGGCGGAGACGCCTTGGGAGACCGCCTATCAAACCGAGGCGCTGCTAGCCGTGGAGGATACCACCCAATTCACCGACAGCGAGATCGGCTTCCTGCTCGATTGAGGCGGCGCCGCAGCACCAAGCTGCCCGGCTGCAACGAAACTGTTGCATCATGAATGCAGACGAAAAACGCCCGCATGCCAATGGAGTGCATGCAGGTTTTTGAAGAATCGTTCTGGAATGAGTCCCGCTGCCGCACGCACGGCTGGTGGCTGCTGCTGGTCCTGACACTGATCTTGTACGTACCAGGAACCGGGACGATACCTCTGATGGACCGGGACGAGCCGCGTTTCGCACAGGCGACGGTGGAAATGATGGCGCGCGGCACCTGGACGATCCCCTATTTCAATGATGAGTTTCGTTTCGACAAGCCGCCGCTGACCTATTGGTGGATGCGGCTGCACTACGCCCTGCTGGGCGTGAACGAACTCTCGGCGCGGCTGCACAGTGTGGTGGCGCTCTTCGGGACGGCGCTGGTCGTGTCCGGGATGGCCCGCCGCTTAACGGGAAGCTCCCCGGCGGGGCTGTTTGCCGGGATGGCCTGGCTCACCAGCCTGCAATCGCTGATCCATGGCCGGCTGTGCGTGGCGGACATGCCGATGATCCTGTTTGTGACGCTAGCCTGCCGCGCACTGGTGGAGCTGCTGACCGATGAGACTGGGAAACCGCCTTCGCGTTGGTGGATCTGGTGCCTCTGGCTTTCCCTGGGGGCAGGTTTTTTGGCAAAAGGGCCGGTCTGCTGGCTGGTACCAGCGCTTGCACTGGTACTGTGGCGCTGGGTATTCTGGAAACAGCCGCTACCATGGCAGCGGCTGCACTAGGCTCCTGGAATGCTGCTGGTGCTAGGAATGGTTGCCGCCTGGGGCGTTCCCGCGCTGGTGGAGACGAAGGGGGCTTTCTGGAAGGTGGGCATGGGCGAGCATGTGGTGAAACGCGGCACGGATGTGTTCAACGGCCGCAAGTTTGTGCCGGGCTACTACCTGCTGACGACCTGGCTGAGCCTATTTCCATGGCTAGGTTTCGCGCTGCCGGTCTGGCGGCACCTGCGGTCAAACTGGACGGCGCAATCGAGCTTTCTGGCGGCTTGGTTTGCCGCTCCACAGGTCATTTTTTTCTTCTATGCGACCCAACTGCCGCATTATGTGATGCCAGGCTACCCGGCTTACATCGTGCTGCTAGCCGCCGCCTGGATGAACCGGTCGTCCGAACCGACCGCGCAGGTTCCAGGCGTGGCGAAATGGTTCACGCTCGCGCTGGTGGTCCTAGTTTCCGCTGCCGGCGTCACCGGCTGGATGACCGGGGTCGAGGATCTGACGATGCGAGGGCTGCTGTGGAGCGCCCTGCTGGTGCCGGGCGTGGTTTTTGCCGCAGGCGGACTTGCGGCGGCCATGGTCTGGACAAGGCGCTCCCACTGGGTGGTGCTCGTGGCGGTGCTGCTGACATCGGCCAGCGTCGCCCTGCTGGGAGAGCGGCTGCGGATGTCCTCCATTCCAGTGAAAGTGGCGGAGAACCTGGGAGCCATGCCCGAGGGCATGACCTTGCATGGCTGCGGCTACACGGAGCCAAGTCTCGTGTTTTACACGCATCGTAAATGGCTGTTCACCGATGATGTGAGCGCCGCGAGGCGGCATCTGGAGTCGTTCGGCCCCGTCGCAGTCGTTTTGCTGCGCCGGGAGTGGACGCTGGACCGCTGGTTCAAGGGAATCACTGGCGCTACGCAGGCGGGCTTGCCGGCAAAGGATTATTCATCGATCGTGAATGCAACGCTGCTAGAGAAAAACGGCCTGGAAAGCCATGAGATCAAGGGCTTCAACGCTGCGCGCTTCAGTTGGGCGGAGGTGACCCTGATCGTCAGGCGGACCGACGGCTCCCCGACCGCGAACGGCGCACCATGAGTCCCAGCGGGACGCCAAAGAGGGTGGAAAGCAAAATGGAGGTGACCACATCACTGGGATGATGGCAGTTATTCTGCATGCGGGACCAAGCCACACCGCTGGAGACCAGTAGCATCGGCACCCCTGCGGGGGGGAAGGCCATGGCCACCGGAACGCTCATGCCGAAAGCCGTGGCCGTGTGGGCGCTGGGAAAGGAATGCTTTTTGGCGCTGAGGCTGGGACCGTGGAAACCTGGGACAAGATGGCTGGCAGGCCGTGCCCGACCGGTGGAGACACGAAGCACATTCGCCAAACCGCCTGTGAGCAGGGTGCCGAGGACCGCTGCCATGGTCATACGCCGGAAAAAGGGGGAGCGCCGCACGAAGGCAAAACAACCCAGCGTGACGAAAATGATCGTATTGAAACCGGCAAAGTCACCCCAGTAGCTGAGACTCTGCGCTGCAGCTCTCAGTTGAGCACCTTCTGCGGTGGGGGCGTCCTGACGGATAAACGCCAGCCACTCCAAGTCATATGGGAACATGTGCAGGATCAGTCCCGCGCCACCCAGGAGCAGGCAAAGGACCTTCCAGCGATTCAGTCGGAGCGTCCGCCATAGTCCGCGAATGAGAGCAGCCGCATCCTCACGGCAGCACCACGCCAGCGAGCGTACGCAGCCCCAAGATGAGGCTTCGTGAGTGGCGGAGTTTCCTCCCGTCCAGGACAGGTCTTGTAGCGGGAAAACAGGGTCTTTTTCCATCGAACCACCAAGACAACAGAACCATCAAATTCACATGGATGAAGTGAAACAAATTCGTTCCCCAACGCCCCCAAGTCCGTTTTTCAAAAACGGTTGTGTGACGAAACCTACACAATCCTTTGCTCGCCAGATTGGCGGAGCGTGGAACACATGCGGCTCATGCCCACGCTGCAAGAAACCACGCGCCCTAGGCCAACGCGACTCCTGAAATCGGCCCATGACATGGTTTTCCGCCATGTTCACAACTCCAACCTCATCTACAACACCGCGTGGGAGGACCCGCGACTCGACCGGCAGTTGATGAAACTGGACAGCGACAGCCGCGTGGTGATGATCACCAGCGCTGGCTGCAACGCCCTGGATTATCTGCTCGATAACCCGACGGTGATCCACGCGGTGGACATGAACTACCGGCAAAATGCGCTGCTGGAGTTCAAGCAGGCACTCATTCGCAAAGGCAACTTCGATGAGCTGTTTGAGATGTTCGGCCTCGGCTCGCATCCAAAGTTCACCGCTGTGTATCAAAGCGTGCGCGAAACGCTCTCAGAGCCGGCGCAGAAGTTCTGGGACAAACGCATCAGCTTCTTTAATCCGACGAGCCTCAAAAAATCCTTCTACTACCACGGCACCTCCGGGATCGCCGCATGGGTCATGGGCAACGCGTTGTTCAAGCTGCGCCCGAACATCAAGAACTTCGCCACCTGCATCCTCGACGCCCGCTCGCTCGATGAACAGCGCGAGGCTTATGCTTTGTTTGAGCGCGAGGTGTGGGGGCCTTTCAGCCACTGGCTGCTGCGCCAGCCCACGCTGATGACGCTGCTCGGTGTGCCGCGCCCACAGATCAAGCTGATCCAGGACTCGTATCCCGGCGGTCTCACCGGTTATGTGAAGGACAAGCTGCGCCACGTCATGACCGAGCTGCCCATGGCGGACAATTATTTCTGGCGTGTGTACATGACCGGCTCCTACACGCTGGGCTGCTGCCCAAATTACCTGAAACAAGAAAACCTGCCCGCGCTTCAAACTCGTGTGGAGCGCCTGAAGACTCACACCACCACCGTGTCGAATTTCCTGCGCGAGCATCCTGGTGCTTACACGCACTTTGTGCTGCTGGACCACCAGGACTGGCTGGCCGCGCACGACACCGCCGCCCTGCTGGACGAGTGGGAGCTGATCCTCGCCAACAGCGCTCCCGGCGCGAAAATTCTGATGCGCTCCGCCGGCATTGATCTCAGCTTTGTGCCACAGTCGGTGCGCGAGCGGCTGCGTTTCTTCCCAGAACACACCGAGACGCTGCATCAACTCGACCGCGTCGGCACCTACGGCAGCCTGCACTTTGCGGAGGTGCTCGGATGAATGCGGCGGCGGCTCCAAACACCGCGCTGGAGCGCTACTACCAGTTCCACTCGCGCATCTACGACGCCACACGCTGGAGCTTCCTGTTTGGGCGCGAGGAAATCCTGCGCCGCGCCGCCCGTGTGACTCAGCCGCGTCGCATTCTCGAGGTCGGCTGCGGCACGGGGCGGAATCTCGTCTCGCTGCGCCGCCGTTTTCCGCAGGCGGAGATCACCGGCGTTGATTTGTCCGAGCCGATGCTCGCCATCGCCGCCAGCAAGGTGCGTGATGAGCGCACCACGCTGCTGCGCCGCTGCTACTCGGCTCCGGTGCATGAATCCGGTGCTGGCTTTGATCTCGTGCTGTTTTCATACGCGCTGTCGATGTTCAATCCCGGCTGGGAGCAGGCCATCGACGCCGCGCACGCGGATCTGGCACCGGGCGGCAGCATCGCTGTCGTCGATTTCTCCCACTCCGCGTTTGGAGGCTTTCGCCGCTGGATGGGCGTCAATCATGTGCGCATGGAAGGCCACCTGTGGCCGCGTTTGGCGCAGAAATTCGTCCCGCTGCTTAATGAGCGGCGGCCCGCTTACCGCGGCGTCTGGCAGTACGGCCTGTTCATCGGCCGGAAACAGGCTGAGTGTGGCGAATCTGTTTCGTGAGCCTTGGTTAAGAATCAATATCTTGGGGTGCCTGTAACCAACACCACCATGACCAGTATCCACCTCCTCTCCACCACCACATGGTTTGCCACGGTCGGCTCCAGTCCGCTCCTGCAAACCGCCCTCGTCGGCTCTGCCTTGGCACTCGCCGGATTCGTGCATTTCCTTCGTCGTTTTGGTGCTGCCTGGACGATGCACCGCTGGCCGCGGACCCAGGGCCGCGTCATCCAGGCCGAGATGCGCCGGGGAAAGAAAAAAACGTCCGATGGCTGCCTGCTCTACGATCCCGTGCTGCGCTACACCTATGCCGTGGGCGACCGTACCTTTGAGAGCAGCAGCTTCACCCACCGCGCCGTCAGCAACGCCGCAAACCTCGCCACGCAGTTCATCACGCGTGTGAAGCAGGATGCCGAGGTGCCGGTCTATTATCATCCGCACAATCCAGCCGAGGCCGTCGTGCAGCCCATGCCCTGGCAGGGTTCGGCGCTCGGTGCGGCCTTTTGCGCCCTCCTGCTCGTCGCTCTCGCAGCGCAGTTGTTCCTGGCATGAATGCGACCGCGACCACGATCTCACCTGCGTGGTCAGGCACCTTCGGAGGCACGCTGCGGCCCCTGGCAGCGCAGATCGCCGTCACAGGCTACCTCGCCGGTTTTTCCGTGTTGCCCAACCAGTGGTTTCACCTCGGCTGGCTACTGCTCGTCGGCAGTGTCGCCTTCGTCTGGAAAGAAAACGCGGCTCAACGATTGCACCAGCCGGTCAATCCCGGCGCATGGCTCGTGGTGGCCTTCCTGCTGTGGATGACGCTGCGCTCCTGCTGCAGCGAGGCGTTTCAGCAAGGGCACACCAGCAACGAAGTCATGTGCGGCATGCTGGGTAGCCTGCTGCTGGCCAAGTTCTGTGGTTTGACGTGGCAGATCGCACGGAATCACGAGGCCTTGCGCACCACCGGCTGGATCACCAGCGTCCTGGCAGGCTGTGCTGCGCTCATCAGCCTCGTTCTGACGTATTTCGTGCTGCCTGGCCATGTGGCGGGTGAGCGGCTGGTGAACTTACTCGTGCATGGTGGGCTGAATCCCATCTGCACCGGACTGATCTTCGGCTTTTCCGCCATCTGGCTCTCCGCGCTGGTGGAGGGAAGAGTTTTGCCCATACCGCGTCGCCTAGCCTGGGCGCTCATCGCGCTGCTGCACCTCACCGCCTTCTTTTCTGGAAGCCGTGGCGTCATGCTGGCGCTCGCCTGCGGTCATGCCGCCCTTCTCTTGGCGCGTGGCTGGCGGCGTGGCGTGGCGGCTTTGAGCGTGTTCGTCATCACCGGCATGCTGTACTTCACCAGCGCCCCGCTGCTGACCAAACTTGCCACCTGGCGTGCCGGGTCTGCCGTGGTGGTCGAAGCCCCAACCCTCACGCATCACCTCCAAAAAGCGATGGAGCGCAGCGACAACGGCCGCTTTGACATCTACCGCGCCGGTTGGAACGCCCTCGACAATCTCTGGCTCGGCACCGGCCAGTGGGGGGTGGGTGACGTGTGGCAGTGCGAGCTTCAGCCTGATCCGTGCAGCATGATGACGCACCTGCACAGCGCCTTCTTTGCCACCTTCGTTCACGGCGGCATCATCGGGACCGCTCTTCTGCTCGCGCTGCTGTTGCAAGCCCTGCGCAGTGCCAGAAACCTCGCCCGAAAAGGCGACGCCACCTGGATCGCCCTCCTCGCCTTCGGCTGTGGCGGCCTGCTCTTCGATGGCGAATCCCTCACCTCCCTCACCACCGCCCCAAGATTTGAGGGACTGCTGTTCTGGCTGCCAGTGGTGGTGGTTTTGGCGCGTGATGGACTCACTTCGCCACCACGAGCTGTTTGATGCCCACTTCGCCGTCGAAGGCGATGAAGTTGAGCTGCTCTTTCGCTTCGGCAAAGATCGCGTGTTTGGCCTTTGTGGTGGTTCCAGCGAATTGGACGGTGATCTCGTCGCCTTGGAAGGTGACGCGCAAAGTTTGCCACTCGGCGGCTTTGAATTTCACCTGGGTTTTGCCCAGCGGCAGAGCTTGGTCGGCAGCTTCGCCCTTTTCAGGATTTTTGGCGATGTCGAGGAAGGCATGCGTGAGGACGATGCGAAAACTACAGGCGTTTCCGGCGGTATGAATGCGCAAGGAGTGCCGGTCGGCTTCACCCAGGCGGATGTGGAACTCGAAGGCACCGTCATTCATGGAGAGCGGTCCGGTCAGGGCGCTGCCTTTGACGCCAGCCCGGCCAAGCATTGCGTCGTCCCGAGCAGTCCATGCTTCCTTACCTTGGGAGGATTTGAAGGTTTTTAAGTCAACGGCCTGCGCGTTGGCGAGGGGTGGCAACGCAACAGCCAGAGACTTCGGTTTGACGCCTGCGGGCGGGAGTTCACGGCTGTAACCGCCGTCGCGGTAGCGGTTGAGCAGCGTTTCGAGTTCCTTGACGACTTCGGAATGCTGCGCTGAGAGATCGCTGGCTTCGGCGATGTCCTGACGTACGTCGTAAAGCATGCGCTGCATCTGATTGGCACGGGCTTTTTTCGCGGCGGGCTTCACGTCGTCGGCAGGCACACCTTCGATCCATTTCCAGGCGCCTTTGCGGATGGCGAAGTTGCCGTCAGCACCGTGGACGATCAAGTCGGGGCGTATGGGGCTTGGGTATTTCGCGCCGAGCCACGCTTTCGAGACATCGTGGCTGTCTTCGGCGGCCTCGCTGGCCTTCGGCAACTTGGTGCCGGTGATGGCGGCGATGCTGGCGAGCGTATCGACCACGCTGATGGTTTCATCACACACGGTGCCCGCGGGCACATGACCGGGCCAGCGCACGAGGTAAGGCACGCGGAAGCCGCCTTCCCATACGTCATGCTTGCCGCCGCGAAACGGCCCCACGGGCTTCAATCCGGCGGTTTGGGCCACGTTTTGTGGCGTGTCCCCAGCTGTCTTGTTCACGCCGCCGTTGTCGCTGCTGAAGAGCACGAGCGTGTTTTTGGCGAGGCCCTGCTGGTCGAGGGCGTCGAGCACACGGCCCACGCTGAGGTCCAGGTCGCTGATGAAGTCGCAAAACGGCCCGCCTTTGCTTTTCCCGGCGGTTTGCTTGGAAGGTGTGATCGGGTTGTGGACGGCCACAGGCGTGAAATAGACGAAAAACGGCTTCTCCGCGCTCTGCTGGCCGATCCAGGTCACGAGTTTGTCGGTGAGCGTGCCCATGACCTCGTCGTCGATGCGTTTGGGGGCGTTGAGTTCGAGCATTTTGACCGGCTTGCCCTTCTGCTGGCCCAGGGTGACGTAGGGCGGGCTGGGCGAGGACGGGCTGTCCTTGTTCAAGCCATAGACCCAGTGGTTCTCGACATAGACGCCGCTGAGATCGCCGTGGTTTGCCGGGACGCCAAAGTGGTAGTCGAAGCCGATTTCGAGCGGCCCGGGCTTCAATTCCTTCGTGTAATCGCACTTGGCCTCCGTGCCGTAGCCGAGGTGCCATTTGCCAACGGCGGCGCAGTTGTAGCCCTGGTTTTTCAGCATGGAGGCCACGGTGAGACGCGTGGTCTCGATGTGCAGCGGCGCGGTGGTGCCGAGCACCTCGCTGATCAATGAGGTGCGCCAGCAGTAGCGGCCAGTGATCATGGAGTAACGTGTGGGCGAGCACACGGACGAGGTCGTGTTCGCATCCGTGAAGCGGCGGCCTTCTTGGGCGAGGCGGTCGATGTTCGGCGTGCTAACGAGTTCTGGATTCGCGCCGTAGCAGCCGACGCTGCCCCAGCCGAGA
>JAJTDU010000021.1 GCA_021298725.1 Verrucomicrobiaceae bacterium
TCTCGACATCGACAAAGAGATCCCCGACATCATGAAGAAGATCGGTGCCATCGGCATCGTCGTGAACCTCACCGAGGACCAGCCCGTGCAGGACGCCATCGACTTCACCGTCCGCGAGTTCGGCGGCATCGACATCGTCGTCAGCAACGCCGGCATCTTCCCCAAAAACGACGCCCTCGACGTCATGGCGCAAACCGATTGGGACCGCACCCTCATGATCAACCTCACCAGCCATCAAAAGCTGATGAACAAGGTCATCCCCTTCGTGAAGCACAGCCCCGATGGCAGCATCATCTTCGTCGGCAGCCGCAACTTCAAAGCCCCCGGCCCCGGCGCCAGCGCCTACTCCTGCTCCAAGGCCGCCCTCACGCAGCTTTGCCGCGTCGCCGCCCTCGAACTCGCCCCGTGGAAGATCCGCGTCAACATCGTGCACCCCGACGCCGTCTTCGACACCAAACTCTGGACCCCCGAAGCCCTCGCCAAAAGCGCCGCCCGCTACAACATGACCGTCGAGGAATACAAAACCAAAAACCTCATGAAAGTCGAGATCCGCTCCAAAGACATCGGCAACATGGTCGCCGCCATGGCGTCACCGTTGTTTGCGAAGGTCACCGGGGCGCAGATTCCCGTGGATGGCGGGAATGACCGGGTGATTTGAGATAAGCTCACATGTTCGCCATCTGTTACGCACTCCCGGTTTCCGTTTTGCTATCACGAAAGTGGTGACTCGGCCAAATCGAGAGGCATCCGCCACCATTCGCTTACTCCACTGCATAATCCGGGTTCAAATCACCCAGCAGATACAGGCGCTGGGGTTCTGAGCCTGATGTTTGGCTCACTGACGCAGTCACTGGTGGTAATTCAAATGTCGAGCAAGGTTTTGGATTTCCAGCTCCGGGATGAGATGCCGGGAGGATTGAGACCTGTGGCGCGTCAAAGGTTCAACTCGCCAATCCGCTGCATGACCTCATCAGCAAGCACCTGGTACAATTCTTTGCCAGTCTGGGAGTAGCTCTCCAGATCTGGCCGCCAGAGATCGCCCACGACCAGGGTGATGCGGGCCGGGCGGAAGGTTTTGGCCCCACGCGGGTAGGCCTCGTGCGTGCCGAAGATGCGGACGGGAAGGACCGGTGCGCCGCCTTTGGCAACGAAAAGACCGACCCCGGCCTCTGCGGGCTGAAGTTTGCCATCAAGACTGCGGGTGCCCTCAGGAAACATGAGGACCTTTTTACCCGCGCGCAAAAGTCGGATCGTTGCCTTCAGGGAGGACGCGTCTGGCTTGTCGCGGTCAATGGGGATGGCCTGCCAACTGCGAAGCACTTTGCCCACGAGAGGATGGTCGAAGAGCGACTTGCGAGCAAAGTAATGAATGGCCTCATCAAATGCCTGACCGACGAAGGGAGGATCAAGGAAACTGTCGTGATTGCTGGCAATGAGGCCAGGACCAGCGAAGTTCATCTTCTCTTCTCCGATGATATGGAAATCGAACAGACCACGGGCGATCTCGTGGAACAGGCGTTTGCCGAGCCAGTAGCTGAAGTTCATTGGATGGGGCGCGGTTCTCTGTTCGCAGTTCGCTTTCAGAGTTTGAGTGCCGCGAGAACTTGCTTGACGGCCTGATCGAGAGTGATGTGGGAATTGTCGATGACAGTGGCTCCGGCGGGGATGATGAGAGGGCTGTTTTTTCGCTGTTTATCGAGCCGGTCGCGCTCAGCGATCTGGTCGGCATGGCCCTGGGCACCGCGGCGGCTGGCACGGACTTCCTCACTGGCATCGACGTAAATTTTGTGCGGGCTTTGCGGAAAGACGACAGAACCTATGTCACGGCCTTCCATGACAAGTGGCCCAAGAAGAACTAGGGCACGCTGGTCGGCAACGAGGCGCTCACGCACTTCGCTGACGCGTGCGATGAATGAAACGGCGCGGTTCACGGGATCGCTGTTGAGCTCAGCATCGGTGAGCGAGTGACCAGCAACGCAGACCTGGGTTTTGCCTTCAACCACGGGGGATTCGATGACAATGCCCGAAGCAGCGGAGCGCACGGCCTCGGCGTCCTGCGGATCAACACCAGCCTGGAGCACAGCCCAAGTCATGGCGCGGTACATGTTCCCGGTATTCACATAGGTGAAGCCAAGCTGTTGAGCAACGAGACGAGCAATGCTGCTTTTGCCTGAGGCGGCGGGACCGTCGATGGTAATGACAGGATGCGGATTGCTCATGGGTGCTTCTGACTGAGTTTTTCCGCCAGGGGCTGTGGAATGCCGGACATCACGGGAATGGGCGGCGCACCGGTGTCGCCAAGCAAAAACAAGTCGAGATGATGCTCGAAGCCAGGATACGAAGTGGCGATGCATTCACTCCCCTCAATGGTCGTGGTGCCTTCGGCAAACATGCCAGCCACGAGAAAGGCCATGGCGATGCGGTGGTCTCCCCAACAAGGCAGCGTGGCACCCTGCAACTTTGCACCACCCTCAATCTCCATGCCATCGGGATGCTCGGTGACGGTGACGCCCATGGCGCGAAGGTTCTGAGCCACGGCGGCGATGCGGTCTGTTTCCTTCACACGAAGCTCGGAGGCGTCGCGGATGAGGGTTTTCCCACGCGCTAAGGCTCCCGCGACAGCGAGGATGGGTAGTTCGTCGATGACGTTCGGAATTTCAGCCCCACCGATGACGGTGGCATGCAAATCGCCACCTCGGACGGTGATGTTACCGCGTGGTTCGCCATCGGAGTGCGTTTCGGAGTTGGTCACGAGCGCCCCCATGCGCAGCAGGACGTTGATGACGCCTGTCCGGGTGGGATTGAGGCCGACGTTTTTGAGCGTGATCTGCGCTCCAGGGGAAGCCGCAGCGGCGACCATCCAGAACGCGGCGCTGGAGATATCCCCCGGCACGACGATGTCCGTCGCACGCGGCTCCTGGCCGCCATAGACACTGACGCAATCATCTTCGCGCAGCCATTTGATGCCAAAGTGAGTGAACAAACGCTCGGTATGGTTCCGCGTGGCGACAGGCTCGACGACGGTGGTCTTTCCCTGGGCAAAAAGCCCCGCAAGCAAAATGGCACTCTTTACCTGGGCGCTGGCGACGGGCAGCTTGTAATCGATCGATTTCAGAGGGCCGCCCTCAATGGTAAGAGGAGCGCAGATTTTCTCGCCCTGACCGCTGATCTTCGCCCCCATCAGTCCCAGCGGATCAGACACACGCTTCATCGGGCGGCGGGAAAGTGACTCATCCCCGAAGAGCTCCGTTTTGAAGTTTTGCCCGGCTAAGATGCCGGAAAGAAGCCGGATGGTGGTGCCAGAATTGCCGCAATCAACGGGCTTCGTCGGTGCTTTGAGCATCATGCCATTGCCAGTGATCGCGAGTTTGACCAGACCGATGCCCTCCACCACCTCCAGTGGCTCCACCGTGGCTCCAAGCGACTGCATGGCATGCACGGTGCAGAGGCAGTCCTCGCTAGGCAGGAAGCCGTCGATGATAGTGGTGCCCTTCGCGAGACCCGCAAACATCGCGGAGCGGTGGGAGATACTTTTATCACCTGGAACGGTGATTTCGGTGGGGATGCTTTTGAGTTTCTTCGACTTGAGGCTGGCCATGATTCGTCAGACCGCCGGAAGGAGATCGCGCAGGGCTTTGGCCTGGGCGAGGAAACGGCGGATAGCTTCTTCGTCCATGCTCTGGAGCATTTCAAGAAGCTCTGTCATCCTGCCGGCAGCATCCTGCAGCGCGGCCATGACCTCATCGCGATTGTGGAGGAAAATTCCCGCCCACATGTCCGGATCACCGCCTGCGATGCGCGTCGTATCGCGAAATCCGCCTGCGGAGCTGTCGAGCACGCCAGTGTCGTCATGCAATGCGGCTAGAGTCGTCAACACGGCCATGGCATGCGGCAGATGGGAAATGCGAGCGACTGTGCGGTCATGCGCTAGCGGCGTCATCTCACGCACCCGGCAGCCCAGCTTGATCCAAAACGCACGCAACCGGTCATAGTCCTCCCGGCGCGTGTTTTCCGAAGGCGTTATCATACAGGCGGACTGATGAAACAAATCTCCTCGCGCATAGGCCAGCCCAGTTCGCTGCGAGCCAGCCATTGGATGGCTACCGATGAAGCGTGCCTTTGTCCCGGCAAAAACCGGCTCAAGTTCTGCAACGACGCTGCCCTTCACACTACCCACGTCCGTGACAATCAAATCGTCTGCCAGATCACTAGCAGCCATCTGGCGGGCAATGACCTGCATGTGCTGAACTGGCATGCAGAGTACTGCCAGCGAAGCCCCGCGAATGATGTCTTCAACGCTGGAACTAGTGATCACCGAAGGAAATTCGTGCCGCACTTCCTCCACCGCCTCTTCCCGCCGAGCCCAAACACGGACTTCAATACCTGGCATGCGCTGCAAAATGGCCTTCACCAACGATCCACCAAGCAAACCTGGACTGAAAATGGCGATGGAACGTTCAGAAGACACAAATCAGAGGGTTGGATGAAAAACAACGCCCACACTCAAACAGCTGCCAGAAGCGACATAGATGACACTTCGATGCGCCGCAGGCAGACCACGCGGATCAAGGAACACGGAAAACTTTACCAGTATAAGGACACCGCGCCTTTTGACCGGACTGGAAGTCACGCACGTCGATGGCCTGCCCGTTCGGATCAAAGGGGCTTTTCACGAAACCGGGCTTGTTGGTAATGCGCGTAGCATAGGGTATCTCAGCCACTGGAGGTGGCGTGGTTGTGACAGTAGGAGGCGGAGGAGTGCTCCCAGGAGGTGTGACAGTCACTGGAGGCGGCGCAGTCGTGGCCCCGGTGGTCGGAGGTGGAGTCACGGCGTCACCGGTCACAGGTGCATTGGGATCGGGCGGCTGAATGGTGGCAGACGCGTTAGGATCAATTGGTTCGGTTCCCTGAAAATAGCTATTCTGCTCAGGCGGCACACCGTAACGTGGCGGCACATCCAAAGAACGGCCAAGCTGGCGCGGCGGCGGAGTCGGACCGTAGCATGCGCTCAGGCTAGCGATGTGAGCGATCAGCAAAAAGGCCGGCAAGGAAGGTTTCATGGGTGTTGTGTGGGGAGAATCAGGCGTTTACGCGCATGGGCATGAGCACATAAAGGAAATTTGTGCCGCTGCGCAGCACACCGGGACTGATCTCATCAATAAGGTGCAAATGCACCTCGTCGGCGCTCAAATTGCGCAGCGGTGCCATCGAGAACTCAGGATTGAAGGCAATCGTGATCGACGCGCCCTTGTAATTGATAGCAAGCGTCTCTCGCGCCTCACCAATGTCCGGCGAGGAAGCTACAATCTCACAACTTCCGGGTGTGAAGATGAACTTGATGGAGTTTGACTTGTCCGTGGTGAGCAAGGAGACGCGCGAAATGGCGCGGAGGAATGCCTCGCGCTCAAGCGGAATGCGCTCCTTGGAATCACCAGGAATCACCTGACGATAGTTCGGGTAGTTGCCGTCGATCAGCTTGCTGACGAGCAGACTGTTGCCGAGATCGAAGCCAACCTGCGAGCCGGTAACACGGATGGAAACCTCTCCCGTGTCTTCTAGCAGACGAGAGAGCTCGTTCACAGCTTTCGTGGGCACAATGATGTCGATCTCCTGGCTCTGTGGAAACTCAAGCTCCTGCTCGACCATGGCCAAACGGCGTCCATCGGTGGCGACCATCGTCAGCGCGTTGTCTTTGAAGGAAAACAGGATGCCGTTGAGCACGTAACGGGTCTCATCGGTGGAGATGGCGTAGCTTGTCTTGCGAAGGCAATCACGCAGCATCTGCTGCTCCATTTTGAACTCGCGCGCGTCGTCAAAACGCGGCAGCGCAGGGAATTCTTCGCTCGTCAGACCCAACACCTTGAAATAACTGGGACCGCTGCGGATGGAGGCGACGTTTTTTTCATCCACCTTGAATTCGATCTCCTCGGCTGGCAGTTCGCGCACAATGGTGGCGAGGCGGCGTGCTGGCAGAGTCGTAGCACCGGGTTCGTCAACCTCGGCGGGGACAGAACATGTCACCCCTACGTCAAGATCGGTGGTTGTGAGTTCCAGCACGCCATCCTTGGCCTTGAGCAGGACATTGGAGAGAATGGCGAGCGTGGTACGCGAACTGACCACATGCTGAACCTGGTTGATAGCGTCCAGGAACGATTCCTTGCTGATGGTGAACTTCATAAAAAATGCCTATTAGGGAACGATTTGTTAACAAACCCCGATGAAACGGCAAGGATATTGAGCGGAAAAATCCGGGTGTCTAACTGCAATCTGGATTCCTTTTCCTCAATCAGGCCCCAATTTGCGCGGCGCGGACTCAAAAGTGGCAGGTACAGACACTCCAAAAACCTGTGGAATGGGCTGCCTCTGTGAAGAGGCCTTGGGCGCGAGGTGCAGGAAGAAATCACTAAACCGCAGGCTGCATTGAAGGCGGCGCTGGCTGCTGTCCAGCTTCGGATTGACCTGGATGACTGCGTTGGTGAAAGGCGACTTCATTTTGATCGACTGAGCTCGTTTACGCGCCTCTTCGAGTGACAATGATTTGTCTCTAATGACGGAGTCGAGTTTTTTGAGGTCTTCAAAAGTGACTGGCGACCAGAGTTTGCGCCAGATTTCAGGAGTTACAGTGACCGTCTGTATGTTCGTCCAACGTTTTTCCGTCGGTGTCGTTTGCTCCCAAAAGCCGACAATGAGTAGGAACGACTCATCAATCTCAAACTGCCTCAGGGCATCTCCCAGGCCGACCATGGATCCATGCTTCGCTGCTTTGGGATTCACCGGCAAGCGACCGTGGTCAAGATTGGCAGTCGCGGGAATATCCCACTTCTGTGTGTGGCTTCCTGGTTGGTAGCCGCCGAAAAAAGTCTCGCGAAGCCATTGTTCAAACAGCAGGCCATGACTTTGAACTTCACGCCCTAGGATGAAAGTCGCCGGGAAAATACCACTGCAAACGATTAAGAGGATCAGAAGATGCTTCATGGCAGCGATCTAATCGACGGTTGCGGTGGTGGAGCATAGCGGGTTCGAACCGCTGACCTCCTGCATGCCATGCAGGCGCTCTACCAACTGAGCTAATGCCCCGGAATCAAAAAAAACCGGCTCCCCTGTTTTGGGGAGCCGGAGATTAGCAAAGAGGACTATTTTGACAAGTGCTTATTTCTTCTTCTTTGCATCACTAGCAGCCGGAGCGGTTGCTGGTGCGGCAGGGGCCGCAGCAGCTGCCTGAGACTTCGGCAGCTTGTCATAGATTTTAAGGGCTTCAGCCTTGTCGGCATCAGCCATCTTGGCTTCAAGCTGGGCAATCACATTGGCGGTGACGTCACTATCAGCCTTGTTACCGCTAGCCTTAGCGAGATCATCCGCCTGCTTAGCATAAGCCCAAGCGCGAGGGAACTCAGGGGTGCCTGGATTCACTCCCACCGCGTAGAGATTAGCGAGACGCAGCATGGCGAGGGCATTGCCCTGTTGAGCGGCATCAGAATAATGACCGGAGGCAACCGTGCGGCTCTGCGGCACACCTGCACCCTGCTCATATAGGATGCCAAGAGCGATCTGCGCAGGAGCGAAGCCCATGCTGGCGGCGCGTTGATACCAACCGGCGGCTGCCACAACGTCCTGGGTGACCCCAGTGCCGTTGGCATAAAGACCTGCCAGACGGTTCATCGCCTGCGGAATGCCAGCCGTCGCGGCCTTCATGTGGAAAGCGAACGCTTTCTCGGCGTCTTTGTCCACCACGGAGCCTGTTTCGTAGTACACACCTACATTGAAGAACGCTTCGGCCAGATTGTTCTGGGCTGCGAGACGATAGAGATCAAGAGCGCTTTTTGGATTTGGCTGGATGAGGATGTTGTCCTTGTCATCACGCTTGCCCTTGGGGTCTTTGATGATGCCGGTCTCAAAGGCATTGCCGAGACGGAACAGAGCCTGGGGGTCGTTGCCGTTAGCAGCCTTGGTGTAGTATTCGAATGCCTTGGTGACATCCTGCTTCACATCAGCACCATCAGCGCCGACACCATTTTCATAAATTTGTCCGAGAATGCGATTGGCAGCGGAGAGACCTTTCTCAGCAGCGTCGTTGAACATCTTGAGACCAGCCGTCACGTCTTTTTTGACCAGCTTGGGGCTTTCTTTGGTGTCTGGATCGCCATTGAGTAGGCGGCCACCATAGGTGCTGAGGGCCACTGCGTTGCCCTGCTTACCGGCCTCAATGAGGTAATCCAGCGCCTTCTGATTGTCCTGCTGTACACCTTCAACTCCAGCCGAATACAACTGTGCAAGACCAAGCGTGGCCTCGCCGTCCCCTGCCTTGTTGCCTTTCTCGAGAAGCTCCTTGGCCTTGGCCACGCTTTTCTCGACCACGACGAGACCTTTTTCACCCTCAGTCACCCCTTGCGGGTGCAGTTGGGCCAGCATACGTCGTGCCACCTTATTGTCGGCAGTCTCAGCCTCTTTGATGAGCTTGATGGCTTCCTTCACCGCCTCTGGGTTCTGCGCACCGGCCTGCATCAGCACCTGGGCGAGTTCCGCCTTCGCGAGAATCTGTCCTTGGTCGGCAGCCTTGCGGAACAATGCGGCTACCTCGTTGATGTTGGCACCGCTTAGCACGCCCCAGTGAGCCAAAGCATACGTCGCATCTTTGTCTCCCTTTTGAACAAGCTCCCGCACCTTGGCGATGGCATCGTTAAATGACTTGTTAATGTCAGCGTTGTTCGCGCCGGGGCTTCCCGAGACTTTGTCCTGCTCAGCCTTCAGGCTCGTGAGCACGTCAACGAATTCCTTGGAGGCACCTGGCATTTCGGCAGTGTCGATGCCAGCGACCGCGACCAGGGCCGCGAGTTTGAGTTTGATAGCTGTTAGTAACATAGTGGTTGTTAGTGGGTGGGGGCGATAGACCCGGCAATTCCGGAAGTGTTCATTTTTCAGGATAAAGCCCTAACAAATCAAGCATTAGCTGAAAGATTTTTATTATCCGTTCCAAATTTATTCGCACGATATCCATCGCCTGCGCCGTTGACGCGATTCTTCGCCCTGCCATCCTGAGCGCCCTCTCATGGCAGAAAACTCCCCTCCCAACGCCACCGCCGCCGCCTCCCCAGGCGGAGCCGAAGTTTCCGCCCCAAAACGGGAGAATTTTAAAAAGCGTAACGAAATCCCCTCAGCGGAGGAACTGCTCGCCTCCTTCAATCGTGCCCTGCCCTTCAGTGACGAGGCCGAGAAAGGCGTTCTCTCCTGCCTCCTCCAGGATCCGGTTGAACGCCTGAGCGAGTGTCGCGTCACGCTCCCCGCGCTCGCCTTTTACCACGACGCCAACCGCACCATCTACGAGAAACTGCTGGAGTTTTACGACAAAAATCTGCCGGTCGATCCCGTCACGCTGACCCACGCGCTGCGTGAACAGAACCTCCTCGACAAGGTAGGCGGTGCCGCCGCGATCTCGGAACTGTTCGCCTTCGTCCCGATCCCCTCGCACTTCCCGTATTACAAAAAGATCGTCCTGGATAAACACATCCTGCGCGAACTCATCCACGCTAGTTCGCTGAACATTCATCACGCCTACGAGCACGGCAAAGAGCAGATGGACGAGAACATCGACACGCTCATCGACCACGCCGAGCAGCGCGTCCTCGCCGTTCGCGAATCTGTTGGTGCCAAGGAGGGCATCAAAACGCTCTCCACCCACGTCATGGATGCCATCGACAGCATCCAATACATGCTGGAGCATCCCGGCCAGCTGCGTGGCCTCTCCACTGGCTACAGAAAACTCGATAGCATGAGCTCCGGCCTGCAAGGCGGTGAAATGTTTGTCATCGCCGCCCGTCCGTCGATGGGCAAAACCTCGCTCGCGATGAACATCGTCGAGCACATCGCCGTGGACTGCAACACGCCCTGCGCCGTGTTCTCCCTCGAAATGAGCGCCACCATGCTCGTTCGTCGTCTCCTCGTCTCACGCGCACGCCTGAGCATGCAGGATCTCTCACGCGGACTGCTTTCCCGTGCTCAACAGGACGCTCTGGCCAAGGCCACCCGTGACCTGCAAAAAGCGAATATCTTCATCGATGAAACACCCGGCCTCGACATCATGGAGATGCGTGCCAAGTCTCGCCGTCTCAAAAAACAGCACGGCATTCAGATGATCATGATCGATTATCTTCAGCTCGTCACCTCCCAAAGTCGCCGTGCCAAGGACAACCGTCAGATCGAAATCGCGGAAATCTCCGCTGGTATCAAAGGTCTAGCCAAAGAACTTAACGTCCCCATCATCGTCCTCGCCCAGCTCAATCGTGCCGTCGAATCCCGTAAAGGTCAGCGCCCGGTGCTGTCCGACCTTCGTGAATCCGGTTCCATCGAGCAGGATGCCGACATGGTCGGCCTGCTGACGCGGTCCGACTACGCAGGAGCCAAGATGGAAGTCGAAGACGAGGAAGCCGAGGAGAAAAAGAAAGGCGAGGCGATGCTCATCCTGGCCAAAAACCGCAACGGCCCCACCGACGACGTCCTCCTGCGCTTCATCGACCACGCCATGCGTTTCGTCGAACGAAGCGAGGAAGCCGAGTCACCGTAAGGATTTACTTCTTCAGCAGATCACGAATCTCAGTGAGCAAGACGATGTCCGGGGCGGGAGCTGCCGGAGGCGCCTCCTCCTCTTTTTTCTTCGTCAATGAGATCAGCTTGTTCATCGGCTTGACGATCACAAAGAAAACCACCGCTGCGGTGATCAGAAAGCTGATCACAGCTCCAATGATCCCACCAAGATCGAGCTCGATCAGCTTCTTGACCGTCTCCATGACCGGCTGGCCGTCTTCCAGCATCGGCTTGCCATCAGCGCCAAGTTTCGCGATCTGAATCGGTGTTTCCCGCAGAGGAATGGTCAGTTTCGGGCTTGGGCCGCCACCGAACAGGGCCAAAATAGGCTCCACGATGCCTTTGGTGAACGACGTGACAATGCCGGTGAACGCCGCACCGATGATGACCCCAGTGGAAAGGTCAATCACGTTGCCTTTGAGAATGAATGCCTTGAATTCTTTGAGCATGACTCTGGATGTTTGAGGTGGATGTGGTCGGCTCTGAGAGCTTGCCCTAGTTTAATCCCACCAGCATCATCCACGCCAGTGCAAAGTTCTCACGCCACTTTCCACGTGCTTGACGAGCTGTGTGAAGTCTGCGGCTATGACCGCAAATACGCGATATGGAAGATCATCCGTGAAGCCAAAGCCGAACAAGACGAGGAAGCAACGGCAGTCAAAACAGCGGAGGGGGTGGGCGGCGCACGTTGCCGTAAACGAGGAGGTTCATCTTCCGCCATAGCTGGTGGAACAATCGGCTGGGGGATGGCGCGGAAAAACACAGGCGGCCAAAAGCCGGGGCTCCGCCAAGCACGAAATCACTCTGCTGAGGCTTAACATCATGGCCAGCGGTGGTTGTGATGCAGATAGAACCTGAACGACTGAAAAAGATTCCATATTTGCGGCGGATAGTGCTTATTTTGCGAGCATGAATGAGACCGATTTAAACCGCATGCTCCAGCGCGCCGCTACCACGGTGCCCGCCATGCCTCCAGCCACGCTGGAACACGAGATCATGGCGCGTGTACGCTTAGATGACGGTCGCACTCGGCGCTGGCGCTCGTTTGTACTGTGGGTGCTCGCTCTGACCACCCTCTCAGGCATCTTGACCGCAGGAGTCATCGGCTGGTCGAAGGCACTTCAGGATCACACCCACTCGAAGCCACCTAGAATGAAACTTTTTCAGGAAGGATTGCCGAAATGACCTCACGCGTGAAATGGGTGCTCATCTCGATGTTTTTCTCCGCCGTGCTGGCCGGTGGCACCGCCAGGTTCGTCACGGACTGGACGCTGCATCGTCATGGTGAAAGCCATGCGCATGATCATGCCGAGCCGGATTTCCACGCCTGGATGCACGAGCATCTCGACATCACACCGGAGCAGCACGCAACGCTGGAGCCGATCGAGGCAGAGTTTGAGAAGCAGCGTGTCCGCTTGAAGGAGGAAATTCGCGCCGCCGGCCGAGAGGTAGCTGCAACCATCAGCGAGGCCAATGTGGATGATGCGCGGCTGAAATCCGCGCTAGAACGGCTGAATCAGACCCAAGGCGAACTGCAGCGCCTGACGCTGGATCATTTCTTTGCGATGAAACGTTACCTGCGGCCAGCGCAGGCCAAAAAACTCGTTGAATGGACTCATGACAGCCTTGCCCGCGAGCCTTGATCTCCTCATCACTGAGGCGGAGGCTGCAACGCCGGAGGGCGTGGAGCAGCAGAAAATCCGCGCCGCGCAGGCGGGAGACATGGCTGCGTTCGAGTGGATCGTGCAGCAGCATGAGGAGCGCCTGTTTGGCTTCTGCTGCCGCTGGCTGCGCTGCATGGAGGACGCACGCGAAGTCTGCCAGGACGCGTTCGTGCGCGCATGGCAGGCGCTGCCGGAGTTTGAAGGCCGCGCGAAGCTTTCGACGTGGCTGTATCAGATCGCGCTGAATTTATGCCGGGATCGTGCCAAAACACGGGCCGCAAGGCAGCGTGACAGCACCATCGCGCTCGAAGATGTGGAGCAGCCGCCGCTTTGCCCGCAGCAGACCCCATCCGCCAGCGCTGAGCTCAACAGTGAGATGCAAAAACTCGAACGCGGCCTAGCCGTGATGCCGGAAAAACTCCGTGCCGTGCTGATGCTTACCACCATGGAGGGGCTAAGCCACGAGGAGTGCGCACAGGTCATGAACTGCTCCACTCGCGGCGTGGAGGGCCGCGTTTACCGAGCCAGGCAGATGCTGCTGAAGTGGTGGGATGAGGAAAGGTGAGCCTCAGACCGCTAGGGTCGCCATCGGCACATTGAGCTTTGCAATGCTCGACTCCGCGGTCTGGAAAAAACTCACCTCACCGCTGGTGACGTCGTAAAGGGCACCGACGATGGCGATTTTGCCTTCTTCGACGAGCTTGTTCAGCGTGCTGCTGCGCTTCCGAATGGTCTGGATGGTCTGGAGGACGTTTAGGCGAGAAATCTCATTCGTGTAGGCTGCCTTTTCGCCGGGGGACCATTGATCGGGCTTCTTCAGCGTGGCGGGATTGATGGCTCGCTGGATCTCGATGACGAGGCCGTCGAGGTTGGCACAAGGCGTGGCTTCGCTGGCTTTCTTGGCCGCCGCGAGCAGATCGACCGCTGCATTCACCGCGCCGCAGCTCGTGTGTCCGAGCACCACGACGAGCTTCGAGCCGACCACGGCGCAGGCGTATTCCAAACTGCCAAGTAGCTCGCTCGTAGCGATGTTTCCAGCCACGCGGGCGCTAAAGATGTCGCCAAGGCCGAGGTCAAAGACCACCTCCGCTGGTGCCCGCGAATCAATGCAGCCGAGCACGGCCGCTATCGGGAACTGGCCAGCCGCCGTGGCTGCCACCTGCCGATTGAAATCACGCTCGATGCGTTCACCCGCGAGGAACCGCTGATTGCCAGCCTGCAAAATCTCCAGCACAGATTGCGGCGTGAGACCACTTTGGACTTCACGGCTCGTGTAGTCGATGAACTGGACATGATCCTCGATGAAGTTATGATCTTTCATCCCGACAAAGCTCATCTCGACACCTCGCGCCGGTGCCGTTTTATCACGCAAATCGGAGAGTAGATCGCGGATATCTGGGTCAATGAAATCGGTGCTGCGTGCGTCAATGAGCACCCGCCCGCCGCGTGGCACGCTGTAAAAGACCTTCTCCAGCGCAGCGCGATTGAGAAAGCTCACCTGATTGGCCAGCTCGATGCGCAGCACGTCTCCAGCAGTGTGCTTTTCCAGCACACGGCGCATCGGTCGGCGCAGATTGCTATGCAGGATGAAGAGGATGCTCACACACAGGCCGATGAGGACGCCCGTGAGCAGATCGGTGAACACGATGGCGCTGATCGTGATGAAGAAGGGCAGGAACTGTGGCACCCCCTCATTCCACATCTCTTTGAAGAGCCGCGGACTCGCAAGCTTGAAGCCCGTGACAATCAAAATGGCCGCGAGCGCCGAAAGCGGGATCTCATTGAGCCAATGCGGCATCGTCATCACACACACGATCAGCATGAGGCCGTGAAGGATCGCGCTGAGCTTAGTCCTGCCGCCCGAATTGATATTCACCGAAGAACGCACGATCACGCTCGTCATCGGCAGACCGCCGATAAAGCCCGCAAGCATGTTGCCCACGCCCTGTGCGACGAGTTCGCGGTTCGGTGGGGATCGGCGTTGATCCGGGTCGATCTTGTCCACGGCTTCCAGATTGAGTAGCGTCTCCAGCGTGGCCACCAGTGCGATGGTGATCGCGGCTTTAAAGATGAGCGGATTGCTGAAATGCTCCACACCGGGGAATTGCAAAAAGCCAAGAAAAGCCTTCACATCCGCCGCCACAGGCACCTGGACGAGGTGGCTGGCCTGAACTTCCCAAGCGTGGCCCATCTTTCTCAGGATCAAATTGATGCCTACCCCCAGCAGCACGACGATCAGCGCCGAGGGCACCGGCAGTTTTTTCAGCGCCTTCACTTTATCCCAGCCCAAGAGAAACAGCACGGAGGCAATGCCGATCAAGGCCGCACCGGGTAGGATGTCCGAAAGCGTCGCCATCAACTCGGTGAAGGTGTTTTCATGGTCCGGCTGCTCGAAGCTCATCTCGCCTTCCGCGTCAGCGTCATGACCAAAGACGTGCGGAATCTGCTTCAGGATCAAAATAAGGCCGATGGCCGCGAGCAGACCTTTAATGACGCTCATCGGGAAAAACGACGCGATGAAGCCCAAACGCAACGTGCCCATCAAAATCTGCATCGCCCCCGCCACAACCACTGCCGCTAAAAACGCCTCAAAACTGCCCAGCATCGCGATCTGAGCCGCCACGATGGCCGTCAGCCCTGCTGCGGGTCCACTCACACTCTTGTGCGAGCCACTCAGCATTCCCACCACGATCCCACCCACAATCCCGGAGATCAAACCGGCAAACAACGGCGCATTCGATGCTAGGGCAATCCCGAGGCAAAGCGGCAGCGCCACGAGAAACACCGAGATGCTTGCGGTGATGTCCTTGGGTAAAGTAACAGAGAGAGGCGCTTGGTTGTGTGGCATGGGCAGAAGTGTGGCGTTCAACCACGAAATCGAATCATCCAAGACCTTTCGCGACGGTTCCGCAATTTAAAAAACACCTTGCGGGGTGCGTGTGGCGCTCACCGCGACAAATTGAGGCAGCTATTCTTGGCAGCATTTTTTCGAAATCATACAGCCAAGCAGCGTCGGCCATGGTCTGGGCACCAGAGGAGAAAGAAGCGAGCGAACACGTGATTCCCTCTCCTCACCGAGTCGTCATCGGTCCCATTTTCACGACTTCGAGGTCCTGGCCCTTCACCTTGCGGATGGGCAGGATTTGTTCGTGGTTCCAGCGGTCATCGGGCGCGCCGCTGATGAACCAGTCGCCGCCGTTGTCGGCGAGGATCATGCCGTGCGTCTTGAGGCCTTCGAGGATGACTTTGGCCGCGCCGGTGAACTTCGAGGTGTCAAAGCTGGCCTTCAATCGCACCCGCATGCCCATCGGCGGCAGGTTTTCATCTTGGTGCGGACTGGCGAAGTGCGTGGCAGGCGGCACGTAGGCGCGGCGGCTCTTCTTGACGGTGAAGCGCAGTGCGTGCGTGAGCTTCTTCGTGCCGCAGATCTCATCGTAGCGGGCCAGGCCGGGCAAAATCGGCAAACCGGCCGCATCGGCGCTCGTCCAGCCTGCCGGACGCGATTTGGGGTTCTTCAGATCAAAAACGGCACCGCTGCTTGCCTTCCATGATTTGCCACCATTGAGCGGGAAGCTGTGAAACAGCTCATAGAGCTTCCAGTTGTCCTTATCGAGCACCAGCACATGCCTGTCGCCCTCCGCCTGCGGCCCGCCTTCGATGTGGGCATCCGGCGGGATGGGATACGGTCCCGGATCACTCTCATCCGCGTATTCAAAAGCGACTGGCACCTTCGGCTGATCGCCACTCACGACGAAATACGGAATCCCGCCCGGCTGCCCCTTCCACACCACACCAAAGTCCTCATGCAGCCCCGTCTCCGCACCGATGGACGCGATGATCGCATTGCTCAGCGGATCGACTTCGTCCTTGGACACATCGCGATTCCATTCGTCATCGGCAGGCATGAGCAACGCACCGCCGAGATCGGCATTCGGACCGGTTTTGAGCTGTAGCTGCTGAGCAAACGCAGCGCTGGCGATGAGAAGGCAAAGGATGGTTTTCATGGCGGCCTTCTTCAAACGATGCTCAGTGCGTCAGATCACTCAGCAATCGGCTGAAATGCCACCTTCTCACCACCGCAGCGCCTTGATCAGCTCATCCAGCTTGTTCAGCACATCCTGCATCTGGCTCTGGTTGTAGCTCTCATCGGCTCCTTGGCCCAGCGTGCTCACGCCGTTGGAGTGGTTGCTGGTTTTGGTGGGTTCGAAGGGCATGGCGGGAAAAGGATGAAGTTTGAATGATGAAGGATGAAAGAGCGGCGAAGCGCGGCAGCAAAGTAGCCATCTCGCTCCGCCGAGATGAGCCTTGGGCGTTGCCAGCCGAGTAGGTCACCGATGAATCGAAGACGTGGCCTGCTAACGCCGCGCTCAGCTCATCACGCGGAGCGTGATGGCTACGATGGACTCACCGTCACCTTCACCACATCGGTCCAGTCGCCGTTGGGGGTGCCTTGGTCCCAAAAGCGCATGCGGCATTCGCGGACTTCGGGTTGTCCGGCCACCAGCAGCGGGCGCGGTGAAGGTGGGCAGCACCATCGCGCCGGTGCCGCCCCCGCTGGCTGGAATGCGCCCCCCAGAGGTGAAATCGAGGCAGTTGGAGCAAAAATCAGCTTCATCGCGGTCGGCAGGTGGAACACCGCCCATCTCACCACAGCCCCCGGCAGAGCGTTCGTCGGAAACCTCCGTCAAAGTAGCCATCTTGCTCCGCAAGATGAGCTGTGCGCTTGGCCGAAGCGAAAACCGCTCAAAGGCCGTTCGGTGCCTGGGGCGCTTGCGATGCTGGTTTGCTCCTCTCGCTGAGCGAGATGGCTACTTTTCCTCCAGCATCTCCACAAACTCCTTCAGCGTTATCCCCAGCCAGTAGGCCATCCGTGCCGCCCAGAACAGCCTCGGCACCGTCTCCCCATTTTCGATGTCACCG
>JAJTDU010000022.1 GCA_021298725.1 Verrucomicrobiaceae bacterium
GGGCATTTTAAGCACCTTCTCTCCTTCACCGCCAAGTGCATCGGCATCGACGACAAAGGCCGCATCAAGATGAGCCGCAAAGCCGCCATGAAGGAAAAAGACGCTGCCGCCGCCGCTGGTGGTGACGCTGCTCCCGCTCCTGCGGAAGACGTGGGCTAAGCCTTGTTATCCGCCACATCATCCAAACCACGAAGGGGCCGCGTCACTGCGGCCCCTTTTTTTGTTCATCTCAGGCGTGACTTGAGAGAAGGCCACTGAGAGCCATGCCTTGCCAGGGGGGCAGTCTGATCTTAGGGGGCGGTCACATTTTAAATCTTGACGAACGGAAACGAATTAGGTGTAATTCAATTTATGCCAGAGCCAATTCCATTGCGTTGGGACATGATCCTGCCGAATGGGCAACCGCTTCGTTTTGACATGGGTCCCGAATATACATGGGATGGCATGGTGCCAACCTCAGCCCAACCACACACCACCATGAGCCTACCCAACGTAGCCGTGCCGTTTCCGGCACAAACACTGGCGGACATCCTCGCCGGCATCAACACCGTCAAAGCACTCTTCCCTGTCCTGACTCCGGTCGGTCCGGCAGAGCGTGACAAACTGCAAAGCATCGCCGCTGGCCGTGAGCCGTATGTGGCGGAGGCCTTTGCCGACGCCAAAGCCTCACCGGCCACTGTTCCCAGCACCATCGACATGACGGCCTGGGGCCTCGTCGAGGAGCAGTACAGCGCGTTGGATAAGAGCGAGTCCGTGCTCAAAAGCCTGCTGGAGCTCATGCAGGGCGTGAAGGCCGTGGCCGGTGACGTGCGCTATAAAAACGTGCGGCGCTACTACGACTACATGGGTGGGAATCTGGACGTGTTGCCCGGTGCCCAAAACATTCACGGCAAGATCAGCCAACTCTTCGCCAAGCAGGGCGTGAAGCCCAGTGCGGCCAAAAAAGCCGCCGGTGGTGGCTCATAACAGCCGACACCTGACACCGCCGGACTGACTGAACTCACTCGCGCCCTGACTGCACCCAGCACAGGGGTGAGTGAGTTCATCATTCGGATGAGTGCAGTCATGCATTTTGTGACTGCACTTACCTTTTTCGTGACTGACTTCATCAAAGAGGTGGCTCGACTCACCTGAACGGTGACTGGTATCACTCTTTGAGTGACTGGAGACTGTCCGGGCATGAACTTGCTAGCAAAAAACCTCCGCAGGATCGCCCGTGATGCGCAGCCAAGGCTTCCGGCGCATACGTCGAAGTGTCTTCAGTGCCTGGAGCCTTTTTGACCTCAATGCCTCTTAGCATGTCGCTGGCCGTCTCGTCATCCAGTGTGCCATGGAGATCACCAAACACCCCCAAGGCGTCCATGTGTGCGCGGGGAGAGGGAGCTGAAAGCAGGCCTTCCAGCTAGGCAGCGCTGTCAGGGACTCTCTTGCATCGAAACCGCTGTCTTTTTCAGTCCCTCTCCCCGCCATGGGTGATCCCATGATCTGCAACCTGACGCGGGGAGAGGTTAGGTGAGGGGGCGGATGCCGGATTCGTCAGGCAGGACAAAAACGGCGCACCCACTTCACGGATGAGCCGGAAATTGGGTTCATGGATGCTTTTAATGTGAAAGGAGGCCGCCTGGCAGGGGGCATTTCCAGGGCGAGAAGTGACGATTCCATCAGGAAGTGATTGCCATCAGTCCCTCGTTCTGGAAAAAAGCTGCTGTCATTCAATCAACCTGACCTCGCCATGACCTCACGTCGTTCCTTCATCACTCAGTCCGCCCTTGCCTTCACCGCTTTGTCCACCAGCCGCGTTTTAGGCGCGAATGACAAGATTCGCATCGCTTCCATCGGTCTCGGTGGTCAGGGGATGGGAAATGCGAGCCGCATGGCGAAGGTGCCGGGCGTGGAGATCGCTTACCTTTGCGATCCTGACACGGTGGCCTTGGACCGGGCCAAGAAAGTGTATCCGCAGGCGAAGACGACGCAGGACTTGCGCAAGGTGATGGAGGACAAGGACATCGATGCAGTTATCGTCTCTACGGGCAACCACTGGCACGTGCTTGCATCCATTTGGGCACTGCAAGCTGGGAAGGATGTGTATGTGGAGAAGCCGGTGTCCCACAACATCTGGGAAGGCCGCAAGCTGGTCGAAGCGGCGCGGAAGTACAATCGCATCGTGCAAGGTGGCACGCAGCAGCGCAGCGATCCGCTGCAGGACGAGATCAAGAGCTTTCTGGACGCCGGAACCATCGGCAAGATCAAGTATGTGCGCTGCAATCATTACAGCATGCGCGCCACGATCGGCAAAGAATCCGCGCCTATCCAAGCTCCAGCCACCTGCGACTATGACCTGTGGCTTGGCCCAGCGCAGGATCAGCCGATCTTCCGCAAAAAGTTCCACTACGACTGGCACTGGGACTGGAATACCGGCAACGGCGAGATGGGCAACTGGGGCCCGCACATCCTTGATGACCTGCGCAACGTGGTCTTCCGCGACAAGGTCACGCTGCCGAAGCGTGTCATCGCTGGTGGCGGACGTTTTGCCTGGGACGACGCGGGCCAGACGCCAAACACACACTTCGCCTACATGGACACGGGCGACATCCCGGTGATCGTCGATTTCCACAATCTGCCGCGTCAGAAGGGCATCAAGGCACCAGACGTTTATCTGCGCCGTCGCACCGGAGCCTTCCTCATCATCGAGTGTGAAGGCGGTTACTACACAGGGAGCCGTGGCGGTGGCACAGCCTATGACGCCGAAGGCAAGAAACTGCACACTTTCAAAGGTGACGGCGGCAAGACGCACGCGGCCAATTTCATCGCCGCGATCCGCAGCCGCAAACAGGCGGAGTTGAAGGCCGAAATCGAAGCCATTCATTACTCCAGCGCGTGGTGCCATCTGGGCAATCTGTCCTATCGCCTCGGCCAGCAATACAGCCGCGAGCAGGCGGAAGCCGCCGTGAAGGATTTCCAGCCGTGGAACGACGTGATTGCCGATTTCCACGAGCATCTCGTCAAAAACGAGCTCGATGCCGCGAAGCTCGATATCAAGATGGGGCCGATGTTGGAACTCGATGCCGCGAAGGAGACCTTCATCGGTGCCACGGCCACTCCGGAGGCTCTGGCGCTGCTCACGCGTGAGTATCGTGCGGGCTACCAGGTGCCGCAGGCGGTGTGAGTGCCGCTTTGATGTCACGCTGAATCTGGGCCTTGAGTTCCTCCAGGCCGCTGAACTTCATTTCCGGGCGCAGGAGTCGCGTGAAGCGCACTTCGAGCTCCTGCCCGTACAAATCGCCGCTCCAGTCCGGGAAATGGACTTCGAGTGTCGGATCAGCGTTTTCAGCGACGGTGGGCCTGCGGCCAAGATTGGCGACGGCAGGCCGCCACTCGCCGCCGATTCGTGCCTGCACGGCATACACTCCAAGCGGCGGCAACTGCTCGCTCTCGACGGCGACATTGGCCGTGGGAAAACCGAGCTGACGGCCGAGGCGTTGGCCTTCAACCACGGTTCCGAACACGGAATGCTCGCGACCGAGGAAACGTGCGGCCTTGGCGAAATCGCCTTTGGAAACGGCCTCGCGGATGAGCGTGCTGCTGACGACTTCGCTGTCGATCTTCAGCGGCGGCACGCCATAGACGGCAAAATCGTGCTGCTGGCCCAGTTCCATGAGCAGGTGGATGTTGCCTTCACGCCGGTGGCCGAAACTCCAGGTGTAGCCGACGGAAATGCAGCCCAACGGTTTAGCGGAAGCCACCAGCCGTCCGATGAAGTCGCGCGCGGGCGTTTTGGCTGTCTCAGGGGTAAAAGGACAAGCCAGCAGGCAGGGGATGCCGAGTTGCGAGAGAATGAGCTGCTGATGACGCGGGCCACAGAGCAGTTTCGGCGCTGAACCAGGGCGCAACACCTGTGCTGGGTGTGGATCAAAGGTGACGACGACGGCGGTGCCATGGTGCTGGGTGGCGTGCTCTTGCGCGGCGCGGATCACTTCTTGGTGGCCGAGGTGGAGTCCGTCGAAAACGCCGACTGCGAGCGCCAGTGGGCCAGGAAGAGTGGAAAGAGCCTCAATGGAGCGAAGAACCTGCATGCTTGGGGCGGGAGATTTAGCCGGGGTGCCTGCGAATCGCAAGACGAAGGCCGCTCCAAGCCACTTTGATTACTTCAGGCTGCTCAGCGTGCTCCAGAAGGAGGCGATGATGGTCTTCTGTGCGGCCTTCAGGGTGCTGACAACATCGGTGTGGGAGGTGCCGACGGCGGTGTTCATCACTTCGCCATAAGCAGGCATGGAGGACCAGCCGAGGGTGATTTCTTCGTTTTTGGCGGAGGAGGCGATGCTGTTGGTTTTCATATGATTCGTAGATTTGAGATTTTTGAGGTGATTTAGGCAGTGAGTTTCGGATTTGAATGAACTTTGGTTTACGAGTGTGAGAATCGAGTCACAAAAATGAGAATTACAGGCCAACAGGATGACGAGGGCTGAAACCAGCGTAGCTGCGGCCCTTGGTGCGCCAGCGTGGGCCTTCGCCCGTGACCTGGCCGGAGGTGTCCATGCGAAGACCGCAGACGGTCATGAAAACATGCTCGCCAGGCTTCACCCAAATGGTGATGTAGCGGCCTTCACCAGCCTGGCCATAGTTAGCGAACTCCTTGCTGGACAGGCAGCGGTTTAGCAATCCGGCCTTGATCAGGATGTATGAAGTGCTGCTGGAGCAGTCATAAGCGCTGTCTTCAATGTTGCGATGGCCACCACCAAGCACATAAGGCTTGTTCTGGAGGGTGTTGGCAGCGTAAACGGCGAACTGGAGGGCCTGAGGAGCGGTCTGGCCGACGGAAGCGAAGCGGCCGTCGAAGCGGATCTTAGAATTACCACCGACTGAAGGGCGAGTGGCGGCAGCGCGTTGGGCTGCGGCCTGCTGGGCATAGTAGTTGGACCAGGCCTGAGCATTGGCCTGCTGGGCGTGGTAGGCGGCCCAAGCTTGGGCGTTAGCGGCCTGCTGCTGAGCGTAAGCAGCTTGGGCCTGGGGGGCAGCATAGTAACCGGCGGCAGAGTAACCGTTCTGAGCGTTCGCGGCGGTGGCGACGAGGAGGCTGGCGGCAATAGCGAGGCGGACGATTGTTTTCATGGCTGCGTAAGTGGTTCTTGTTTATGCTATTAATTATATAAAAAGCCAGAACCGCTTCAATCACCATTTCATAAATAAGTCATAAATTTGTAAATATGATAATAAAGGCGACAAATGAGTCCTGTATGTCGCTGTAAATCAATGGGTTACGTTCTGATCAAAAATGACCGATCCCACGGCTGTTTTGGTTTTTTGACTCGGAATGCTTATTTTGGGAGCATGAAAACAGCCTGCATGGGATCGAATCGTCCCAATTTTGATAATAGTGGGAAGCATTGAATCATCGCTTTTCTAGTTTTTGCGCACCTTCGGCCTCATTTGAGAATCGCGGTCAAAGAATGCTCGCTCGCGGCTAGGATGGGTAGGGGAGGGGAGGAGACTCCGCAGGTCTGCGCTATTGGAGGTAGCCTGCCATCCGGGCATGATTTCGCCGAGATGGGCAAAGCAAGTGGCAAAACCGCTGCGTCGCAGCAGTGGGGAGGCTGGATCAGCCTTCTGTATCCTACTCCCTTTGTCGGAATGGGTGGTTTCCGGCAGATTCAGAAAACCCGCCGATTTTTTCTGACTCAGGCAATCTGTGGCCCTCTGAATCTGTGGGTGTCACCGTGTTTACACCAAAGCTGATGCCGCGAGGTCGATCAGTCTGAGGTGTTGGCCCGGACTTGGCACCTCAAGCCTGCTTTATCTTGGGATCTTCGACGAAGGAAGCCACCGCCAGCAGGATCGCCGCGCAGACGACGCAGGAGTCGGCGACGTTGAAGGACGGCCAAGGGTGGAAGGGCGGGAAGCCGAAGTCGAACTTGAGGAAATCGACAACGTAGCCGTCGAGAAAGGTGCCGGTGAACAAATGGCCGCCCTCGTGGGTGCGGAACAGGCGGTCGGTCAGGTTGCCGAAGACGCCGGACACCAGCAACGCGACGGCGAGGCGGCTCATTTTGCCGGGGAAGAGTCCTTTGTGATGCATCACATAGATGAAGGTGAGCGCGGCCAAGGAGACGGCGGTGAAAGCGTAGTTCGCGTACTCGGTGCCGTTGAACATGCCGAAAGCCACGCCGGTGTTCGCGGCATGGTGTAGCCAGAAGATGCCTGGAATGACCTCCTGCTCAGTTTCATAGAGCCGAAAATTTGCCACGATCCAGTTCTTGGTGAGCTGGTCGAGGATGTAGAGCGGCAGTGAGAGCAGGAGAAAGAGACGGATCATGGCAATCAGGCGGGCTGTAGCACCACTTTAAGCAGGCCTTCCTTGTTGTCGTACAGGCGCTTGAACCAGTCGGCGCCGTCAGCCAGTGGGGCCACGGCGCTGAGGAGCGGCTCGACCTGAATGCTGCCGTCCTGGATGCGGCGGATGGCTTCAGGATATTCGCCAGCACAGGAGCAGGAGCCTTTGATGGTAAGCTGTCGGGTGACGACATCTTGAAGTGGGAAAGGAGTGTTCGGCTGGAGATTGCCGATGAGGATGACTTGACCGCCCTTGCGCACGCTGCGGATCGCGAGATCGAGCGGTGCGGCTGCACCGACGACCTCAAAGCTGGCATCTGCGCCGTCACCACCGCAGATCTGGCGGATGTGCATGGCCAGGCCTTCCTGCTTGGCGTTGAAAACCTCTTCCGCGCCCAGCTTAAGGGCCAGTTCGAGGCGTTTATCGTCCAAATCGACGGCGATGACCTTTTCCCAGCCGCGTGCCTTGAGCGCCTGGATGACCAGCAGGCCGATCAAACCGGCGCCCACGACGACGGCGATGCCGCCTTTCGCTTCGGGTTCGCAGTCGCAACCGCCATCATGGCAGTGATCTTCGGTCGGGGCAAAGGCCTCGCCGACTTCGATCCCGTCGGCCAGATTCACCGCGTGCAGGGCAATCGACACTGGTTCCGCGAATGCCGCCTTCTCATATGAGAGCGCTTCGGGGATGCGATAAAGGATGCGGGTCGGCAGCGCGATTTTTTCAGCAAAGCAGCCGTGGCGGCGGTATTCGCCAGGAGAAACGCCGAGCACGCGGCGGTTTGGGCAGAGGTTCACGAAGCCCTCCTTGCACTCGTCGCACTCGCCGCAGTATTCGGTGGAGTCGAAAGTGACGCGGTCACCGAGGTTCCAGTCGGTCACGCCTTCTCCCAGGCCGATGATTTCGCCCGCAGCCTCGTGTCCCATCACGATGGGCATTTGGCGGCGACCGCTGCGGCCGTCCATGCCATGAATGTCACTGCCGCAAATGCCGCAGGCCTGCACTTTGACCAAGACCTCGCCTTGACCCGCTGTTGGCTCGGGAAAGTTGGGGTCGTAATTAAACTCGGAGGGGGCGGTGAGGACGAGCGCTTTCATGGGAGCGCGGATCATGCCGCGAGTGTGTCCGGAGGCAAGGAATGATCACGTGTTCGGCTTACTCATCGCCACCGACTCTGCCGCGGCCTTCTTTGATCCCGGCGCGATGCCGCTTCCCGGCGACGAAGCGGCGTTTCAGGCCGCGTGGACGTGCGCGAGTCTGACGGCGCACTTTTTCGCGCTCGTTTTGGATTTCGAGCTGGGCGGTTTGAAAAGCGGTCTCCAGGCGCTCGCAGAGCTCCTGGCGAGCGATCAGGCGGTTCTGCGATTGTGAGCGTTCGCGCTGACAGCGCACCTCAATGCCGCTGGGGAGGTGCCGCAGCACGACGGTGGAGCTGGTTTTGTTGATTTTTTGCCCGCCCGCGCCCGAACCGCGAATGAACGACTCCTCCAGATCCTCCTCACGAAGGCGGAGTTTCTGCATGCGAGTGCGCAGGGCGTTGTCATCAGGCAGATCGGCCATGCGTGGAGCATCGGGGCAGGAAAGCGCTGCCGCAACTGCCGCGTTTGCATCCGCCACATGCCCCGCTATGACTGGGCGATGGAAGAATATCACCGCCTGCTACGCAAAGTGCTCGAACACGGAAGCTACCGTGAGGACCGCACCGGCACAGGAGCCTACTCCGTTTTCGGCGAGCAGAGCCGCTACGACCTCAGCACCACCTTTCCGCTCGTCACCACGAAAAAACTGCACCTGCGCTCGATCATTCACGAGTTGCTGTGGTTTTTGAAGGGCGACACAAACGTGGCCTATCTGCGTGAGAACAAAGTGACGATCTGGGACGAGTGGGCGGATGAAAATGGTGATCTCGGCCCGGTCTATGGCGCGCAATGGCGCCGCTGGCAGGGGACACCGAGCGCGGAGCCGCTGGATCAGATCGCCAAGCTCATCCACGGCCTCAAAACGAACCCTTACGGCCGCAGGCACATCGTCAGTGCTTGGAACGTGCCGCACATCGACAAAATGGCGCTGCCGCCCTGCCACTGCCTGTTCCAGTTCTTCGTCGATCGTGGCAAATTGAGCTGTCAGCTCTACCAGCGCAGCGCGGACTTGTTTCTTGGCGTGCCATTCAACATCGCCAGCTACGCGCTGCTAGTGCTGATGGTGGCGCAGGTTTGTGATCTCCAACCCGGCGAATTTGTCCACACCTTCGGCGATTTGCATCTCTACTCGAACCATCTCGAGCAGGCGAAGCTCCAGCTTACGCGTGAGCCGCGTGCCTTGCCTGTGATGAAGCTGAACCCCGCCGTCAAAGAGATCGACGCCTTCCGCTTCGAGGATTTCACGCTCGAAGGCTACGATCCGCATCCGGCGATCAAGGCGGAGATCGCGGTGTGATTGAGGCATAAAAAAGCCGCACTCGCTTGGAGCGGGTGCGGCGTGGGTGACTTCAAGTCAAAGCAGCGAGATTACTTCGTCTTCTTTGGCTTTGGGGTGATCTCTTCTTTGGAAAGGGAGCCATCCTTGTTCTTGTCCATCTTGCCGAAGCGCTCTTCAGCCTTGGCAGCGTCTTTCTTGGCGCCAGGGGAGGCCAGGAACTCTTCTTTGGAGATGGAGCCGTTGCCGTCCTTGTCGAGCGTCTTCATCATCTGCTCAGGGTTTGGAGGACCTTTTTTCTTGCCGGCTTCTGGCTTCTTGGCGCCTTCGGCGGCATTGACGGTGGCGGCGAGGGCGAGGATGGCGAGGATCGAGGTAATCGATTTCATAGTCTGTGGTTGATGCTTGTTTGTGTTTGCGGAACGCGGGGAGTTGGGGTTCCAAGCCTGCGTGTGCGTGCTTTAACGCGAATGTTCCCAAGCAGTTTCAAAAAAGATCGGGCAAATGTTGCTCGGCAGCATTCAGGCGGCCAAAGGCCCGCTTACAGCAACCTCGCGGCGGCTTCGGCCAGAGCACTGCGCTCGCCTTTCACCAGCGGCACATGGGCGGCAAAAGGCTGGCCGCGCATGCGCTGGCGCGTGTACACAAGGCCGTTGCTGCGGCTGTCAACGTACGGATTGTCGATCTGCGCCGGATCACCGACGAGGACGAGTTTGGAGCCGCGTGACATGCGGGTGACGATGGTTTTGGCCTCCAGTGGCGTGAGCTGCTGCGCTTCATCCAGCACAAAGAAGCGGTCCGGGATGCTGCGACCGCGGATGTAGCAGAGCGCCTCGATCTCGATGACTCCCTGCTGGATAAGCGGTTCGTAAGGGGCGGCGGGCGCGGTGATTTGCTGCGGTTCGGGCAGGAAGCGGTTCTTTTTCCGTGCCGGGCCCTGCTGCACGCCTTCGATGGGGCGCATGAGGAGATCCAGCGCGTCGTACACGGGTTGCAGCCAGGGCCGCATCTTCTCCTGAAGTGATCCCGGCAGGAAACCGACCGTCTGGCCCATCGCCACGATGGGGCGGCTGACGGTGAGGCCGTGGTAGGTGCGGCCAAAGACCTGCTGCAATCCAGCGGCGACGGCGAGCAAGGTCTTCCCGGTGCCAGCCTGGCCGTAGCAAGTGACGAGGCTGATTTCGGGATCGAGCAGGGCATCAAGCAGGCAGGCTTGACCGAGGTTCATGGGTTTGATGGCTCGCCCTTGGCCGACTTTGATCGACTCGGGGGTAAACTGCAGCCGCACAAACTCACCATGCGCGCTGAGCTTCGCGGGCATGGTGGCTTTTTCGCCAGCAGAGAGCAGCGCGTAGTCATTCACGACCATCCCAGCAGTGCGGTTCTCTGGAACGGAGAGACGGCCGCTGCTGGCAAAGCGCTGCAGTTCATGCTGGCTGACCTCGACACGGGCGATGTCAAAGTTTGCCACCTCGCGCGGCTCCACTTTATCATGCAGGTAATCCTCGCACTCAATGCCCACGGCGCGCGCCTTGAGCTGCATGTTGAGGTCTTTGCTGACGAGGATGACCGGTGCCGAGATTTGCTCACTCAGCCAGAGCGTGCAGGCGAGGATGCGGTGATCCGCTTTGTCTAAATCGTGAAAAATACGCTCAAAACCCTGCACACTGGCGTGCTTGCGCGCCTCCACAGGATCATAGACCGCCACGCGGATGCTGCCGCCGCCGTCGGTGGGCACGCCAGTGGTCACTGAGGCACCCTTGGTGGAGAAAATTTTCATCAGCGCCCGATGTACTTCGCGGGCGTTCGCACCGCGCTCGGTCATCTCGTTTTTAAAGCGGTCCAACTCACTGAGCACGTCCACCGGGATGCAGATGTGATGCTCGGCAAAGCGGTGGATGCAGGCCGGGTCGTGCAGCAGCACGTTGGTGTCGAGCACGAAGGTCTTGGTGCTGGCCGGAGTGACTTGGCGGCGGCGGCGGCGGGAGGGGGCAGGTGGGGACGGATTCACAGAAGAGGGACCAGGATCAGAAGGACGGGTAGAAATAGGCGAAGGGGTTAGGGATGCAGGATGGTCGTCGCGGTCCATGGTGGTTCTGTGTGTATGGTTGGTCCTGGCGTCTGATCAGGAGGGACGGTTTTTCTTTGGCGCAAGGTGAGTGCCAAGCCTGCCGATCCCTGAAGGTGATTTTTTGGATGAATCACGGTAGTGCAACGAGAGTGTCAGAGCGTCCAATCACTGGCAAGAACTTATTCACATGGTTGAGGTTTATTCACAATCGCCCTTGGGCGGCATGGCCTTGATGAAGCGTTTCAACGTTCCGCCATGCGAGAAACCCATCAGGCCTCAAGTCCCTCCCTCGTCATGCGCCAGCGCTGCGCCGCTCTCAAATACGACCCGCCGCCTGCGGACTGGGACGGCGTGTATGTGATGAATACGAAGTAACCAGCCGCACGCACGGCGCTTGCAAAACCTGCCCGGCTGTGGTTTCTAGGCTGCTCATGTCTGCAAACCTCCTTATTTATCTCGATGGCAAGATCGTCCCGGAATCCGAGGCGAAAATCTCCGTGTTTGACCACGGCCTGCTGTATGGAGACGGAGTGTTTGAAGGCATCCGCATCTACAACGGTCGGGTGTTCCGCCTGACCGAACATTTGAAGCGTTTGTATGATTGCGCTCGCGCGATTTGTCTGACCATCCCGATCAGCTTCGAGGAGATGGAGAAGGCCACGCTGGAAACAGTCGCCGCCAACAAGCTGACTGACGGATACATCCGCCTCGTCATCACGCGTGGCGTGGGCTCCCTCGGCTTGAATCCCTACCAATGCCCCAAGGCGAGCGTCATCATCATCGCCAGCACCATCGCCCTGTATCCGCAGGAGCGTTATGAAAAGGGGCTGAATCTCATCACCTGCGGCACGCGCCGTCCGAACTCCGCTGCTCTCAGTCCTCAGGTGAAAAGCTTGAATTACCTGAACAACATCATGGCCAAGATCGAGTGTCTTCAGGCTGGCTGCGACGAGGGCATCATGCTCAACGACCAGGGACTCGTGGCGGAATGCACGGGAGATAATCTATTCATCGTGAAAAACGGCAAGGTCAGCACTCCGCCGATCTCCTCCGGTGCTCTTGACGGCATCACCCGCCGCGCGGTGATCGAAATCTTGGCTGACATGGGCATTCCCTGCGCCGAGGTGCCGATGACTCGGTTTGACATTTACACGGCGGACGAATGCTTCCTCACGGGCACCGCTGCCGAGGTCATCGCCGCTGTGCAGTATGACCGCCGTCTCATTGGCGATGGTACACCTGGCAAGCTTACCAACGATTTGATCGTGCGCTTCAAGGCGCTGGCCAACAGTACAGGCACGCCTGTGCCCTACTCCTGATCCGGTGGTTTTTGCCCCAATGGCTCATGGTAAAGCGGTCCTAACTTGGCAGCCTCACGCGGCATGATCCTTTCGCGACTCCTTGCCATCCTGCTGACTTCGTTTGCGGTCATGGGCTTCAGCAGTTGCTCCACCAGTCCCGGTTTGGCCTCAACGCAGCCGGTTGATAATCGTTCCTGGTGGATGGGAGACAGCGTGGAGGGGAAGCCGAGGATCCTCATCAATCTGACCGCGCAGCGCCTGCATTACTTCAAAGGAGATCAGCTCGTCGGCGTTTCGCCGATCTCCTCAGGGCGTGAGGGCAATGCCACGCTCCATGGCAAATTCCGCATCCTCGACAAAGATATCGACCATCGCTCCTCTCTCTACGGCTGCTACGTGGACCAGTCAGGAAACATGGTGGTGGAGGATGTCGATTCCCGGCGTGATCCGCGACCGCCCGGCACGAAGTTTGTAGGGGCGCGGATGCGCTTCTTCATGCGCATCGTCGGTGGCATCGGCATGCATGAAGGCTATTTACCCGGCTATCCGGCCTCTCATGGCTGCATCCGCCTGCCCACGAAAATGGCGGCGATTTTCTTTGAGCACACCCCGCAAGGCACACCGGTAGAAGTCATCGGTGTTGGTTCGCTGGCAGTCACTGAGGAGGCGATTCCGCTTGGCGAGCCGCCAATCGCTGCCGCTCCGTTGCGGCCTTCGTTCCCAGTGTTAAACGAGCGGCAGCGGGTCGAAATGCCGCCTGAAGCGGTTTCCCTCAGGGGAGGCGTGAAACCTGCCGAATCGGACAGTTTTTCCCGGATCGTCATACGCCGCGCTATCTTGGCAGAAGGCAGGCTAGCCGTACCGAAGCGTCGTCTCTGGCAGAAAAGCCCGCCGCCCGGCACCACGCTTTATTTGGAATAAGCGGAGCTTGGCGTTCCAGTAGCCCCTTTTTGCGCACCACAGGCCTTTCGGGTTGCAGGACACCGTATGGATTGTTCGGCCAGAAAGCTCCATCCTCGATCCATTCAAACAACGAACTGATCTGGCCTTCTCACAGCAATGGACCTCCGGCCACCAGCGGATGAGTGACCCCAGACACCACAGAAGTCAGCCAAACACTCGCCCACGGTTTCCCGGGGATCACATCTGACATCTGGCGTTTAACATCTTACTCGTGCCTTCATGAGTTTTGATCAGGCATCATTTCACCAACTGCGCTTTGGGCACGCCCATCAGACGGATCGAGGGCGTTGGCCGTAAAACCTCCGTGGAGGGCGCAGCCTGCGTCGGCAACTCTGCCCGCCGCACTTCCACAATCGGCAGGTTCCGTGTGGCCAGTGGCAGCTCGGCCCGGCGCAGTTCCTCGCCTGGCAGTGGCGCTGCTCTGACCGGGCTCGGCAGCACCGCCCGTCTCACCTCTTCACCTAGCGCGGTGACCACCGTCGGAGCCGAGTAGTGCTTCACGGCCGCGCTGATCGCTGTCGAACGCTCGGGAGCCAAGTTCATCGCTGTTTTGAAGATCTGGCGCACCATGGCTGGATCGGCATTGACCGCGTCCATGGCTGCTGTCACCAACTCTCCGGCGCAGGCATCATGGATGATCAGCGCCTCTTCCAGCCGCATCACCATCTGTGCGGGATTGCCCCTGATCGCCATGAACAGCTCCGAGCAAAGCGTCTCGCAGGTAAGCGGTGAAGACGCCGCCTTCATCCGCTGCGCGGAGGCAGTTGAGAGGAATGCTGCCAGCAGCAGGCAGAGCGCAGGAGGGAAGTGCATGCTAGGAAATGACGTGGTGGATGTGCCTTCCTTCAAATAGTCTTGGCGGTTTTCAGTCTGTTTGCGGGCCCGGGTTCAAAACCTGCGGCGCAGACCCATTGTGGGTGCGAATGAAGGTTTCTGGCGCGATCCGGTTCAACGCGGTATCAGCATATCCCTGACCAGGATTTACATAAGGCCCGGCGCGCACCTCAAAGTGCAGATGCGCCAAATACGCTCCCTCCGCCGTGCCCACAGTGCCGATGGGATCGCCACGCTGCACGATCTGCCCCGTGCGCACCTGCATCTGCTCCAGATGCGCATACATCGTCTGCACCACGGGGCCTTGCTCGTCACCTTCCGGCAGACGATGCGCGATGAGGATCATCTTTCCCCAGCCAGGCCCCGGATTGCCCACGTAAACCACCCTGCCTGCGCCTGCGGCGTAAACCGGATCGCCTAGGTCCGAGTTCTCCCCGCCGATGCCGTTCAAATCATCCCCCAGATGCCGCTCGATGCGAAACGCCCGCGCATTGTAGGTGAACGCGCCGTGCTCCGAGCCCAGCGGCATGTCAAACCGTGTGGCCAGAGGCAGGGTGGCCATCTCTCGCGGTGTGAGCCGCACAAAAGCCGGATCGAGCGGCTTCGGCTTCACCGCTGAGTCCGGCAGGTCTTCCAGCCGCGGCCCCAGTTTCTGCCAGATCACGCCGACGATCGCCGCCGCGAGGGCGAGGGTCAGTGTCAGGCGCATGATCCGCAGGGCTTTCCTCATGCGCCGACGTTTCGGCAGATGCCGCCACGTTGCAAAGAGAACGTGCCGCTCTTAGATAGCAGTCATTCTTGTGAACACGCTTTCTCCCTCCTCGTTTGGCTCTCCCCAAGTCTCTGTCTTCAGCGGCGCTGCCCGCTATGACGATACCGACGCCCTCCGCCAGCAAATCGAGGCCGCCATCACGGCGCTGGAGCTGCCGGGTGATTTCATCCAGCCGGGCGATCGCGTCGTTCTCAAGCCGAACTGGGTCAAAGAACAAAACGCCAGCAAACCCGAGGACGAAAACGGCTGGCTCACCATCATCACTCATCCCTCCGTCGTGCGTGAAGTTGCCCGCTGGGCGGCGAAAAAGCTTCAAGGGCGCGGTTCCATCACGCTCTGCGACGCGCCGCAGAGCGATTCGTCCTTTGCCACCATCCGCCGCCTGCATCGCCTCGACGATCTCATCACCGATCTCACACGCGAGTTTCCCGGCATCGCCTTCCTTCTCTTCGACATGCGCTGCGAGGAGTGGACCATCGACGACGGCGTCACCATCGCCAAACGCGAGCTGCCCAGCGATCCCTCCGGCTCCGTTGACATCCACCTTGATGCCGAAAGCGAATTCCTCGGCCATCCCGGCCTCGGCAAGCTCTACGGAGCCAGCTACGACTTCGCGACGACGAATCGCCAGCACACCGATCCGCATCACGAATACCGCATCTGCCGCACGCCGATGAACGCCGACGTGCTCATCAACATTCCCAAGCTCAAGACGCACAAAAAAGTCGGTCTCACCGTCGCGCTCAAAAATCTCGTCGGCACCACGCCGCGCACGAACTGGCTGCCGCGCCACACCGAAGGCACGCCCGCTGAAGGCGGTGACCAATTCGCCGAATCCTCCGCCAAACGCGCCCTCGAAGGCACGCTCATGCGCAGCGCCAAAAAAATCCTCTTTGGCCGCTTCTTCCTTTCCAAACTCTTCGTCCCGCTCAAAAAACTCGGCCGCGTCTTTTTTGGCGACACCAAAGCAGTCGTCCGCTCCGGCAACTGGCACGGCAACAACACCGCTTGGCGTATGATCCTCGATCTGCACAAGTGCTTCTTCTACTTCGACGGCACCGGCAAACGTCGCGAGAAACCGCTGCGCTACCTCACCATCGTCGATGGCATCATCGGCGGCGATGGCGACGGCCCCATGTCCTGCGATCCCGTCGAAAGCGGCGTCATCCTCGCCGGCACGCATCCCGTCGCGGTCGATTGCGTCAGCGCCCAGCTCATGGGCTTCAACTGGAAGAAAACCCGCCTCCTCAACGACGCCTTCGCCATTCAGCGCCTGCCCATCACCGGCTTCGCGCCCTCAGACATCACCGTCGCCTCGAACAAGCCCGCATGGACCGGTCCCTTCGAACAAATGAAGCACTGCTTCGAATTCCGCTGCCACTTCGGCTGGTCCGGCCACCTGGAAAGCGACGAGCGGTTGGCGAAGATGTCATCTGCAAGCCGCTGAGCAGCCAAAGGGTGTAGGCGCATTCGCCAGAATGCGAGTGCCGCGCCTGCAAATCCGTCAATAGTCAAGAACCAGCCCGGATTGTCGGGCGTTTAAAGCCGCGCTCCCTGCTGGAGCCTCCACGAGTCATCGCAGCGATTCTGACGCCACGCCAATGAGGCCGCAGAAATCCACGGTGGTCGGCAAAGTGATTGGTTCGCTCCGGTTCCTTCGCGGTGATGCCCGCCGGTTGCCCGCCGGTTGCCCGCCGGTTGCCCGAACAACCGCGCATTAAAGGAAAAAGGGAGTCCCTGAATTGAGAAGTAAGAACGGGGCAGGAGTTAATGGGTGAAAGCCGAATCGACTATGTCTAGGATCGCCCCTGCCCCTTTCCTGCTGTCAACCAGTTGCAGCCTTACCTCTAAAATAATGCCATAAAATAATGCCAGGCATTTAGTTGTTGCCACTGTTGCATTTTTCACCACTTTCTGTCGTCATGAATTCTGCCCAATCCTCTGAACCTCAACAGCTTCCGCTTGAAGAACAACTCGTCGGTGTGAACGCCAAAACTGGCCTCTATCCTGGCGCGCGTTCCTGGTCGGGTGGCAGGCGGCGCATTCTGGGCAAGGGGCCGCTGGAGTCCTACTGTTACCATGTCATGTCACGCACTTGCGGCGGCGAGGTGTTCTTCGATGAGGTCGAAAAGGAGGCGCTGCGGCGCGTCATTTGGCGCATGGCCGAGTTCTGCGGCATCAAGGTCGTCACCTACTGCCTCATGGGCAATCACTTCCACCTGCTCGCTGAGGTGCCGCATCGCGAGACTTGGCTGCAACGCTTCGAGGGACCGCTGGGTGAGGCGAAGTTGCTGGAGCACCTGCGCATCCTCTACAGCAAAACCTACGTCGGCTTGCTGCGCGACGAGCTGTCTGATTTGCGCCAGCGTGGTCTGGAAATCCTGGCGCAGCAG
>JAJTDU010000173.1:0-5781 GCA_021298725.1 Verrucomicrobiaceae bacterium
TGCTGCTGCGGACTGCAAGTTTGACTTGGCGTTCCGCCTACGCCCTGCGGGCTGCCTGCGGCAGTCTGTCTCGCTACGCTCGGCTGCGCTCCTGGGAGCTTTACTCGCCCGGCAGCGGCTCGGTGGGCCAGGTTTCGAGCCATGGGAGGCCGTAGGCGTTCAGGTCGGCCATGAAGGGGTCGGGATTGAGCTGCTCGACGTTCCAGACACCGGGCTGGCGATATTCAGACGGATTGGTGAGGAGCTGGCGGGCGGCGATCATGGCGGGGACGCCGGTGGTGTAGCTGACGCCCTGGCTGTTCGTCTCGCGGTAACACTCCTGGTGGTCGCAGATGTTGTACACGTAGTAGCGCTTCGGCTGGCCGTCTTTGCCGGTGCCTTCGATCCAGTTACCGATGCAGGTTTTGCCCTTCGTATCAGCGCCGAGGGTGCCGGGTTCGGGGAGAAGGGTCTTCAAGAACTCAATCGGGATGATCGGCGTGCCTTTGTGCATGACGGGGTCGATGCGGGTCATGCCGACGTTTACGAGCACTTCCATGTGCTTGATGTAGGCGTCGCCAAAGGTCATCCAGAAACGGGCTCGGCGCATGGGGATGTGCTTCGTCAGCGACTCCAGCTCCTCGTGGTAAAGGCAGTAGATGTTCTTCGGCCCGATGCCGTCCGGGAAAGAGAAACTGCGCTTGATTTCGAGCGGCTTCGTCTCGACCCACGCGCCGTTTTCCCAATAGCGACCGTTGGCAGTGACTTCGCGCAGGTTGATCTCGGGATTGAAGTTGGTGGCGAAGGCCTTGCCGTGGTCGCCAGCATTGCAATCGAGGATGTCGAGGGTGTCGATCTTGCTGAAGTGGTGCTTCAAGGCGTAAGCGGTGTACACATTGGTCACGCCGGGGTCAAAGCCGCAACCGAGCAGCGCGGTGAGTCCAGCTTTCTTGAACTTGTCCTGGTAGGCCCACTGCCAGTGGTACTCGAACTTGGCGAGATCGCGCGGCTCGTAGTTCGCCGTGTCGATGTAATGCACGCCAGCTTCCAAGCAGGCGTCCATGATGGTGAGGTCCTGGTAAGGCAGGGCGACGTTGATGACGACCTCAGGTTTGAAGCTTTGCAGCAGTTTCACCAACTCGGGAACGTTGTCGGCATCGACGGCGGCGGTTTGAATCGGGCGCTTCAACTCAGCAGCGATGCTGTCGCACTTGGTCTTAGTGCGGGAGGCCAGCATGATCTCGCCGAAGACCTCGGGAAGCTGGGCGCATTTATGAGTGACGACGCGGCCAACGCCGCCAGCTCCGATGATGAGGACTTTATGAGACATAAGGGGAAAGTGACGAAATCAGAAGGATGAATGCCGAAGGTGAAGACGTGCGCCGAGTCTAGCAGGGGCGGGGGGATTGCAAGTGTCGGAAACGCCGCCTGCAAAATGATCCCTTCCGCCCCTCAGACCGTCGCCATGTGCGACCTCAATGGGTGTAGGCAGTCTCGCCGTGCTCGGCGAGGTCGGCACCCATGCTTTCTTCCTCAGGGCTAATGCGCAGGCCGATGGTGAGGTCGATGACCTTCAGGATCGCGTAACTGGCGACGCCGGAGAGCACGATGGTGTAAATGGAAGCGAGGATTTGAGTCATGAGCTGCTGGCCGATCGAGAAATCGCCCAGACCACCCGCGAAGGCGGTGGAGCCGAAGACCGCGACGAGGATGGTGCCGATGAAACCGCCCACGCCATGCACGCCGAAAACGTCGAGCGAGTCATCGTAGCCGAACTTCTTCTTCAGTTTCGCGCAGGCCATCCAGCAAAGCAGCGCGGAGAGGCCACCGATGCAGATGGCACCGATCGGCCCCACCTTGCCCGAGGCCGGAGTGATGGCCGCCAGACCGGCGATGGAGCCGGTGGCGATCCCCAGCGCACTAGGCTTGCCGCCGCGCACCCATTCGATGAGCATCCAAACCACCGAGGCCGCGCAGGCGGAGAGATGCGTGACGACGAGCGTCATGGCTGCCGCACCATTGGCCGCGAGCTGGCTGCCTGCGTTGAAGCCAAACCAGCCGACCCACAGCATGCCCGCGCCGGTGATGGTCAACGGCAGATTGTGCGGCATGAATTGCCCCTGCGGGAAGCCTCTGCGCGGCCCAACCATCACGCAGGCCACCAGCGCCGCCACGCCGGCGGTGATGTGAACGACGATGCCGCCGGCGAGGTCGATCACGCCCGTCAGGCCGAGAAACGCGCCCGCCTTGTGCCACACGCCGTAGCAGCACGGCACATAGACCACGAGGCTCCACACGATGCTAAAGACGAGAATGGCCTTGAACTTCATGCGCTCCGCAAATGCGCCGATGAAGAGTCCCGGCGTGATGAGGAAAAACATCATCTGATAGGCGAAGTGCAGCAGCTCAGGAATCGTGGGGCAGTCGGCGCGGGTAGAGGCGGTCGTCACACCGCTGAGGAACATCTTGCCGAAGCCGCCGATGAACGAGCTGCCATCGGAGAAGGACAGCGAATAGCCGCAAACCAACCAGAGCAGGCTCATCACCGCCGTGAGCGCAAAGCACTGCATCAGGATGGAAAGCACGTTCTTGGATCGCACTAGACCAGCGTAAAACAGAGACAGGCCCGGAATCATCATGAAGAGCACCAGCGCTGTCGAGACCAGCAGCCAAGCCGTGTCTCCGCTGTTGATAGTGGAGCCGTCAGCGGCATGGACGGTGGTGGTGGCGAGGCAGAGCGCGGCCATCACGGAAAAGCTCCGTTTGGCTCCGCTCCCGAGGCGCTTAGGCAAGGGATGGGTCATGGTTGGTTGGATTGGGAGCCGCGATGCTAGGCAGATCGTGCCACCTGACAACTTGGTTTCCATCAATGGATGCAGCCCCTCATTGGCCATCAGAAACATCTCAAGAGGTGGGTGCGCGCACGGATTTTACTGCGTTGCCAGCTTCGCTCTTGCCCCGCACCCGCCGGACGGGCTAGTTTGTAGCATGGCCCAGGCAATCATGAATCCCGAGGAGGTCCGGCGTTTTGCGCAGGAGCTGAAACGCTTCAACACGGACATGCAGCAGCGCGCCTCGTCGCTGCAAAGCCGCTTCGCCGCCCTGGGGGAAACCTGGCAGGACGCCGAACATGAAAAATTTGCCGCCGAGTTCCACACCACCATGCGGACGATCAAAAAGTTCATGGAGATGTCCGAACAGCACACGCCCTTCCTGCTGCGGAAAGCGCAGCGTATTGAGGAATATCTCAACCAGCGCTGAGTCATGGCCGACCAAGCTCGCATCTCGAATCTCGATGCCATCGAGTCCTTCCGCACCGCGCTGATCATTTTCATCAGCAAGACACGGCAGTCGCTCGAAACGGCGCAGGACGCGGTGAAGAAGACGCGGGGCTGGCTCCAGACGGAGCAGCCGGCTTACTGGTCAGCCCAGATCAGGCAGCGGCAGAAAAAGCTCGATCAAGCGCAGCAGGAGCTCATGAGTGCTCGCTTGTCTGAGTTTGTGGACACCCCGAGCATGCAGCAGATGGCCGTGAGGAAAGCGCGGGCCGCGCTGGAAGAAGCGCAGGTCAAACTGGAGCGCACCAAGGCTTGGGCGCGTGATTACGACCGCACTGTCGATCCACTAGCCCGCAAACTCGATTCCTTCCGCGACTTCATCGAGAACGATCTCGCCCTAGCCACCGCTCACCTCGTAGAGATCCAAAAAATTCTCGACGCCTACCACGAAACCCCGGCACCGAGCGCGACTTCAGAAACCGCGAACAAGCCATGAACCTCATCCAAACCGCCCGCGAACTCTCCGAGCAGTGGCATGCCACGAAGGCGCACTGGCGTGATGCCAAGGCGCTGGAATTTGAAAAACGTTACCTGGAGCCGCTGCCGGGGCTTGTCAGCCGCACTGGAGCGGTCATGAATGAACTCGAAACCATCCTTAAAAAGATCCGCAAAGACTGTGACCCGCTCCCTTGACCTACGCGCCTCGCGCATTCACACGCTTCACACTTCATTGCGAGATGCGGTCGGCGGCTTTGCGCGGCGCAGCGAGCAAATCCTGCGCGAGACCCGCGCCCGCCGCTATTCGACCGAGCAGAGTCACCTTCAGGAGATCGAAACCTTTGACGCGCAGACCGCCGCCGCCCTGGAGGCGATGTCCCAGGAGTGGGACGAATTCACTGCCAAGGTGCGCCAACGACATGCGGCACGCGCGAGTTCATTCAAACGCTACGAGGACCGCATCCGGCGAGATCTGCCAGTCATGACGCAGGATGCGCGTGAGAGCTGGCTGGGCAAACAGCAGCTACGACGCAAGCAGGCGGAGGTTTTGAAGATTCATCAGCTCGCGCAGACTCGTGAGCTGGCCAATGCGTTGCTGGAACGATTGGAAAAGGTGATGGAGCGACTGCTCGCCGTGCAGAAGGCCTCCGGGGAGCGTCTGCAACGCAAGGAGAACGCCCGGCCCGAACCACAGATCGCGCTGGAAGACATGACGGCGCGTGTCGAAGGGATCGAACGGCATGCCACGCTGCTGGAAGGTCAAATTGCGGCCACTCAAACGACGGGGCTGAAAAAACTGTTCTCACGACCCACGGTGGACATCCAGCAGCTCAGCCGCGCCGTGCTCGACTATGAAAAATGTGCCGCCGAGATGAATGCCTCGCGAGATGCCGCTGAAGCTCAAGTGCAGGCGGCATTTGATCAAACCGACGCGCAGATCACCGCCGAGTGGAATCGGGCGGACGAAGTGGCGGAGCATTTCCGCACAGCGATGCAAAAACGCCTCGCCACGCAGATTCCCGCCTGCCTTGAGCGCAACGCACGATTGCTGGCCCGCAACTTGGAAAGCCTCGCGGAGCAGAAAGCTGAGCATTTGCACGATGAGCTGAGTGCTCCATCCGCACAGCAGCGAAAGCAGATGATTGACCAGCATGCGGACGCCCTTGCGGCATTGGATGCGGTGGCGGAAAAGCGTTGGAAAGACCTGTTGGCAGAGTGGAATCAAAAGGTGCTGCCCTTGCTCGCCGAAGTGGATGAGATCAGCTCCAACACGGCCTCCCATTTCGTGCCGTGGAGCGCGGAGTATGCGCCATGCGCAGTGTTTCCGCGGTCTAGCCGTCTGGGCAGCCTAGAACTCGATTTAAACGCTGCCGCTGAGCTGTTCGCGAAGGAAACGCCGCTCAGTCTCGCCAGTCACGAACAGATCACGCTGCCGCTGGCGCTCGCATTTCCGCAGGAAGGTTCGCTGCTCATCGAAACCGATGACGAAGGCGGCAAATGGGTGGCTGAGGTGATGAATGGCGTGCTCTTCCGCCTTCTGAGCCTGGCACCACCGGGGAAGGCGGCGCTGACGATCATCGATCCCGTCGGTTTGGGGCAAAACTTTGCCGGATTGATGCATCTGGCCGATTACGAGCCAGCGCTCATCAACCGCCGCATCTGGACGCAGCGGGATCACATCGAGGAGCGCCTCGCCGAGCTCAACGAGCACGTCGAGAAAGTCATCCAGATGTATCTGCGCAATGAATATGCAACGATCACCGAGTACAACGAGCAGGCGGGCAGCGTGGCGGAGAAGTATCACTTCCTCGTCATTGCCGGGCTGCCCGCTGGGTTCAGTGAGACGGGCATGGCGCGGCTGAAAAGCATCGTCATGAGCGGTGCGCGCTGCGGTGTCTTCACACTCATTCATTGGGACCGCCGTCACACTTTGCCAGAGGGCCTCAGCGCCGAAGATTTGCGCAAAAGCAGCCCGCGCCTCCTTCGTGAGAAGGGCGTGGTGAGTTTCAACGGCCTCAACACGCTA
>JAJTDU010000173.1:5808-7804 GCA_021298725.1 Verrucomicrobiaceae bacterium
CATCGCCGCCGAGCTGGCGCATCGGATCGGGCAGGCCAGCATCGACTCAAACCGCGTGCAGGTGCCGTTCAGCGTCGTCGCGCCGAAGGAACTGTGGTCGGAAAGCACCACCAACGAGCTGCGCATCGCGGTGGGCCGCACGGGAGCCACAAAGCTGCAATACCTCGCCATTGGCAAAGGCACGCGGCAGCACGCGTTGCTCGCGGGCAAGACTGGCTCCGGCAAATCGACGTTGCTGCACATCATCATCACCAATCTCGCACTTACTTGCAGCCCAGACGAGGTGGAGTTCTACCTCATCGACTTCAAAAAAGGCGTCGAGTTCAAGTGCTACGCCGACGCGAAGCTGCCGCACGCCAAGGTCATCGCCATCGAGAGCGACCGCGAGTTCGCGCTCAGCGTGCTGCAACGCATCGACGAGGAGCTGCGCCGCCGTGGCGAGATGTTCCGCAAGCTCGGCGTGCAGGATCTGGCCGGCTACAAGAAAGCCGGCGGCACCGAGCCGATGCCGCGCAGCCTGCTCCTCATCGACGAGTTTCAGGAATTCTTTGTCGAGGACGATGCGGTGGCGCAGGGCGCCGCACTGCTGCTCGACCGCATCGTGCGTCAGGGCCGCGCCTTTGGCATTCATGTCTTCCTCGGATCGCAGACGCTTGGCGGCGCTTACACGCTGGCCCGCACGACCCTGGGGCAGATGGTCATTCGCATCGCCTTGCAGTGCAACGAGGCCGACGCCGCGCTTATCATGGACGATGGCAACACAGCGGCGCGCTTGCTCTCGCGCCCCGGTGAAGGCATCTACAACGACGCTGCGGGTGCCATCGAAGGGAACAGTCCCTTCCAAGTCGTGTGGCTCACCGATGACGAACGCGACGCGCACCTCGCCCAAGTCGCCCAACTGGCCCAGGAGCGCGGTTTCGGCGCGAAAAAGCCGATTGTCTTCGAAGGCAACATGCCCGCCGATGTGCGCGACAACGCGCTGCTAGCGAATGTGCTCGCCACTCCGGCGACGAAGCCGCCCGCTGATCCGAAATGCTGGCTGGGTCTGCCCAATGCGATCAAAGGCCCCACCGAGGCGCTGTTTCCGCGTCAGAGCGGCCGACATCTGCTGCTCATCGGTCAAAACGACGAGGCCATCGCCGCGATCATGGGGCTGGGCATGCTCGCTCTCGCAGCGCAGCATCCTCGTGAGCGCTTGCCGAGGTTTTATCTCATCCACGGTGCTCTCGCCGGCACGGCGGAGTGCGAGTTCCTTGAAAACGTCGCGCAAGGACGCGCCAAGGTCTCGCAAGGCCATGAGGCCACCGAATTCATCGCAGAAATCCACGCCGAGATGAGGCGGCGTGCCGACGAGGGCAGCGCGGGTGACCCGCCGCTCTTCCTGCTCGTGCATGGCCTGCAAAAGTTCCGCAAGCTGCGCTACGAGGAGGATTTCTCCTTCGGCGGCGATGACACACCGAAGCCCGGCAACCAGCTCAACGAGATCATCGCCGAAGGCCCGCCGCTGGGCATTCATCTCATCACCAGCCTCGACACACTCAACAATCTCAACCGCAGCCTCAGCCGCAAAGCTGTGAGCGAACTCGGCATGCGTGTGCTGTTCCAAATGAGCGCCAACGACAGCGCCAGCCTGATCGATTCACCAAAAGCCAGCACACTCGGCCTGCACCGCGCCCTGTTCTATTCCGAGCACGAGTCACGCATGGAAACCTTCCGACCCTTCGCGTTGCCGGAGGCAGGGTGGTTGAGCCAGGCTGTTTTGTAGTTCCGCGTTCGCTTCGCAGCAGGCGGTCCCAGAGCCACCGCAAGGCGGGATTACAATGCTACGACATCTCAAGCTCCAGCGCCTCGACGCCTTCATAGCGTTCGCAGAGCGCAGCGATCTCGTCGGGGGCCATGACCATGAAGGCGGTGGAGAGGGCGTCGGACAGGGCGGCGGTGGGGGCGAGGGCGTAGGTGCGGCGGTTTTTGAGCGGAACGGGCGTGAAGAGGCGCG
>JAJTDU010000174.1 GCA_021298725.1 Verrucomicrobiaceae bacterium
CTGAGTTTTGGCATCGGGTTTGTGTTCTTCCTGGCATGGGTGGGCATTCTATATCCGTTCCAGGCGGCAGAGAGCGTCTCTCCGGCTGACTACACCGGCATGCAGTTTGTGGCCTCGCTGTTCTTCAAGCACATGGCCGTGAGCTTCATGAACACGCTCTTCTTCACCTGGTCGATGTCGATCCTGTATTTGAAGTGGCAGAAGCTGAACCATCAGCGCAAGGCGCTGCTGCTCGACGTGCTACCCTGGGAACTGGGCGCGGAGATCAACCGAGACAATGTCGGCAGCTTCATCGACAATTTGTATAAACTTCCACACCGCCTGCGGGACAGCATGATGGTCAATCGAATGCGCAAGGCTTTGGAACTCTTCGAAGTAAAACAGAATGTGGGCGATGTGACAAACATGCTCTCCAGCCAGTCAGACATCGACGGCATGCGCATCGGAGGCAGCTACGCGTTGCTCAAGGCGTTTTTGTGGGCGATTCCGATCCTGGGTTTCATCGGCACGGTTATTGGATTGTCTCACGCCATCGGCGGCATGAATTTCGGTAACATGACCGACCTAAAACAGGTTACCGCCACGCTCGGCGAAGTGACCGGCGGCCTCGGCACCGCGTTCGACGCCACCTTGCTCGGCCTTGTGCTGGCGATGACGCTGAACTTCCCGCTGAACACCATGATGAAGTCTGAGGATGACTGCCTCACCGACATCGACGCGTTCTGCAATGAAGTGCTGCTCCCACGCCTCAACGACGGCGGCAGCATCGCCGGTGGCGATACCAACGGAATCATGGAGACCCTGGTCAAAGCTGTTGCCAACTCGCAGAAAGAATTCCTGGTCGATCTCAACTCTCTCTCCAAGCAGATCAAGGAGCAGGCCGACAACCTTGACAAACGCGCCGCCGCTCATCAGCAGCGGGTGGATGCAGAGTTCGCCATGGCCCTCAACCGCATGCGCGATGACATGACGAATGCGGTCAAAGACAGCGTCAAGACCACCACCGATTACACCCGCGCCCTCGCCAGCGGCATCCAGTCCCTGAATACGCTACTCTCCGAACTTGGTGGCAAGCATATCATGATCCACCAAGTCAAAAAGAAGGGCTGGTTCAGCCGAGACTGAGTCCTCTGCTAACTCGATCGTTTTCAGCCTTCAATCCCCCAATCGTTATGGCAAAACGCCGGCACGCACCGAAAGACGAGATCCTCCTGGTTCCGTTCTTGGACATTCTGTGCTCACTCATCGGCGTCCTGATCCTCATCATCGTCGTCTTGTGCGTCTCCCAGACCCAGCAGACGGAAGGCCGCACCGAAGAGGAAATCCGCATGGCCCAAGAGGCCAAGCGTTTGCGTGAAGAGATCGTCAAGAGCAAGGCGCAGGAGATTGTGGTCAAGGAAAAGCTCGCCACGCTGGATGAGATGCAGAAGCAGATCGAGGAAAAGCAGCAACGCTTCATCAAGCTGCGCAAGCTGCTGACCACCTCCAAGGACATCCAGGAAGCCAACCAGAAGCTCAGCCAGCAAATGCAGAAGGAGCTGGATGACCTCATCACCGAGATAGCCGGCCTCAAGCTCCAGATGGTCGAAAGCAAAAAGGAGATCGCCCTACTCATGGCCGAGATCAAAAAACGCCAGGTTCCAGCAGATAAAAAAATCCCACCTGTCATCGTACAGCCCTCAGGAAGCGGCATGCCGGAGGATACCAAGGCCTACTTTGTCGAGGCCAGCGGAGCGGGTCTCAAAGTTCTCGGTGCCTGGGGTGAGGATTACCGCCTCAGTGCTGCGCCCGAGGTCGTCGTTGCTGATGTGGCCTTCAACCATTTCCTGACCGAGGTGGCAAAAGACCCGAAAGCGCTCATTCTGTTTCTAGTCCGTGATGACGGCCAGGGAGCCTTCAATAACGGCGCCGGTCGTGCTGAAGCTGATTACAAGATCCGCGTCGGCAAGCTGCCCATTCCCGGTCGCGGCACGCTCGACCTCGCTCTGTTTGAAAAATACCGCGGTAAGGTTCCACAACCGCCTGCCGCAGCCCCGCCCGTGACACCGCCGGCTGAGCCCAAGAAAACCACCTGATTTACCACCATGTCCAAGCGCAAACATGAGGAGCAGGAACTGCCGTTCGTCGCCTTGATGGACACCATGACCAATGTCGTGGGCGTGCTGATCATCGTTCTCGTCATGGTCGGCCTTAGCGTGGCCAGCGCCGTCAAAAAAGTACTCTCTGACCTGCCTCCCGTCACGGAAGAGGAGCTCAAGGAGATCGTCGAGCAGGCCAAGCAGCTCCCCAAGCTCCCGACTCCCAAGGAAGTCGAGGACAAGCAAAAACAAGCTGAGTCAGACCTGAAAAAAACCGTCGAAGACCTCAAGACTGTCGATACCTCCGACATGCAGTCCCAGATGAAATTCATGGACCTTGATGTCTTCAAAAAGCAGCTCGAGGAACGGCGAAAAGAACGCGAGTTGAGCAAGGTTGAAACTGACAAAATGCTCGCCGAGCTCGAACGCCTCAAGGCACTACTTGATCAAACGCCTGAGTTCAAGCCCCCGCCCCCGACTTACATTCGGCTCCCCAATCCGCGTCCTTACCCCGAAAAACCAGTCGAAACCCGGGTTCTCGTCGCCAAGCAAGGTGTGATCACCTTTAGCCAAACCAAATTCCTTCAGCCGATTCTCGATGGACTCGACAAGGTCAAATCCCAGCTCGTTTACCAGAAAACGGAAGCACAGCCCTTTGCCAAGCTTCTCACCACGCTGCTTGGCTCACCGGCAAACGCCCAGAAAGCCTGGGTGGAAATCTCCCCGCTCATTGAGAATGTGCAGATGGAACATGCCGCGCTGGCTTACAAAGCCCTCACCGAGGCAGGCATCGTCGCCAACAAGCAACTGCTGACCGCCCTCGCCGACATCGCTGTTCCCACTCGCCAAAACATGGCCGTCGTAGCTCAGGCCGTCGCCGCAGCAGCCAAGGGATATCTCACCCTCTGGACCAAACTCGACCCCTCCCGCGACCCGCTCAAACCAGTCATCAAAGCCGCGTCTGCCGGTGGTAAGATCACTTTCTCATGGGGATCCAATACCCAGGAGGTCAAAGCCACCCCCAAGGATGTGGCCGACTACTTTCGTGATCTCGGTAAACTCAAAGGCATTGAGGACGCTAGCAAGGCCAAGACGATTTACGATGGTGCTCGCATCGCCGCCATGATCCAACGTGCAGCAGCCAATCCCCTCATCAGCGGCTCCTACGCCTTCGAACCCAAACCGCAGGCCATCAACGTGCAGCTCGTGCTGACGCCCAAAGGCGGCGGCGGTGAAAGTGTGGCATCCATGAAGCAGCCTAACTCTCCCTACATCCGCCAGATGCGCGACATCAAGGAAGCCCCAGGCGGCGTCGCCATTTTCCAGGTCATGCCAGAGGCCTTCGAGACTTACCATGAGGCCCGGCGTATTGCCGATGAAGTCGGCGTGCCCGCCACCTGGGAGTTCCTGGCCAAACTCGACCTGACCCTGACCGTTCCAGGCTACGAGATCCAGCGCCTCACGCCAACTCCGCCGCAGGCTCCCACCACCGATGCTGGCCGTGTCCGCATCGGGCCACCTAAGCGTTCATTGGACTAAGGAAGCCTCACTTGCTTCTGAAAATCTCGCTCTGCACCACGGCGTGGATCAAATCCCGCATGCCGTGGCCTTTCGTCTTCGATTGGGCCACCAAACGCTCGATCGTAGGCCGGTCTGAGAAGCCCGGGGCACGACCGGTGGCAAAGGTGAGCAGCTTTTCGATCATGCAGCGCGCCACACGGTCCTGGCCGACCAGCAGCAGCTCTTGAAAGCCGGACATATCATTGAACTTCGCTCCGGTGTTCAGCTCGCCTGCGGCATCGACCGGCGGACCAAGTCGGTAACGCACCTTGCGCCCTTGCACGGCGAGCTTGACCTGCTCCCCTTGGTCGATGCTGCGAAAACGTTCGCGCCAACCGCCGATGACATCGTAGCTCTCCAACGCGAAACCCGGCGGGTCGATGATGCGATGGCAGCCGTTGCAGGTCTCGGAGTTGCGATGCTTGTCCAGCAGCTCGCGCAGCGTGGTGGCACCGCGAATGTCCGGCTCCACACCGGGGATGCCGGGCGGCGGTGGCGGTGGCTCGATGCCGAGGATGCGATCCATCACAAACACACCCCGCACCACAGGCGAAGTGTTGGTGCCGTTCGCGCTGACCTTCAAAACGCTCGCCTGGGTCAAAACACCGCCTCGATGGCTGTCCGGCGGCAGCTTGATCTTTTGCAGGTTCAATCCACTCACCCCAGGGATGCCGTAATGCTGCGCTAAGCGTGAGTTCAGCATCGCAAAATCACTCCGCACGATGTTTGCCACGCCCAAGTTGTTTTGAATGAGTTCGGTGATGAAAGCGCGTGTCTCCCGCAGCATCGAGTCGAGCAGCAGTTCATCATACTCGGGGTAAAGCTGCTTATCCGGCGTGGTGAACTCGATCTCGCGCAGATTCAGCCAGCCATCAGTGAAATCCGCCACCAGACGCTCCAGCGTGGCAGCCTTGAGCAGGCGTTCCGTTTGCGCCCGCAGCACCTCCGGCTGTGTGAGCTTTGCCTCGAGCAGCTCAGCATCAGGTGCGCTCCGCGTGAGGAAGAAACTCAGGCGCGAGGCCAGTTGCAGGTCGTTGAGCTTGCCCGCCGTCTCCTTAATGAACAAGAACTCAGGCGAACACAGCACTGCCATGGCCGCTGTCCGCATGGCCGCGAGCAAATCCTGCCCCTCCGCGAACTCGGCATCAAACAGATTCAAATACGGCTCCACATCCACCAACGTGGCCGGACGACGAAACGCAGCAGAGATGAAGCCGGGCAGCCATTTGCGCGCATCACCCGCCGGATCCGTGCTATCAGCAGTAAAGACGGGTTGGTAGCCAAATTTACCCCGCATCCCCGATTTGGCCGGCATCACCTCGCGCAGCTTGGCATCGCCTAGCAGCAGCTTTTGCCCGCGTGGCGGCCAATCGGTCAAAAGCGGCCCCTCCAGCGTCACTGCCTGAATCGCCATGCCTTCGCCGGGATACTTGTCCGGACCATCTTTGATGGGGGAATGCCCATCCGGACCATTCAGCCCCTGCGGACTGATCCAGATGCCTTTGTTCGCATCGAGATGCAGCGTGACCTCGACCGTGCCGGACTTGCCGATCGGCAGCTCGTGAAAACTGTGCGTCACGTTGTCTGCGTTGCGGAAATTGAAGCTGCCAGCGATAAGGGCAAAAACGACGGGTTCCTCGATTTGATAGCCGTAACCGGTGACGCGCAGCTTGTAGGTGCCGGCTTGCTTCGAGCGGAGATTGGGGATCACGGTGCTGGGGAAACCACCGTTGTTAAAGACGACGATGGAGCCATCGTCACGCCGCAGCCATTGCTTGCCGATGGTGTCTTTGCGATTGCGCTCCGAGTCGAGCGAAGCGCGTTGCGTTTCAGTTTCGGGCTTCGTTTCCTGATTCAGCGCCATGTTGAGCGCCAGCTCTGACGCCTCCATGTAGCGCTGCATCTGGATGCCGGAGATGGAAAGCGCCTCACCAATGTTGTCAAAGCCATGCGCGCGCCCGTCCTCGGGGAGCGAGTCGATGATGTTCACCTTCACACCCAGCAGATCGTTGATGGTGTTTTGATACTCCCGCCGATTCAGCCTGCGCAGCACGGTGCCCTTCTGCGCGGCATCTTTCGTGCGCAGATCGCCTCCCAGCGCGGCCATGAAGACACGCATGTCCTCCGCCTT
>JAJTDU010000175.1 GCA_021298725.1 Verrucomicrobiaceae bacterium
AAAGGCTGCGCCGTGCTCGATCTGGCCTCCGCAGAGCCTTCCGAGGTCTGGCGCAGTCGCGTGATGAAGAACCAGTTCAACTCCAGCGTGCTTATAGCTGGGCACCTTTACGGCAGCGATGGTGATGAGAGCAAAACGGCCTCCTTCAAGTGCATCGACTTCGCCACGGGCACCGAAAAGTGGAATGCGGCGGACGTGGGTTTCTGCTCGCTGATGGCCGCGGATGGTAAATTGATCGTCCTGAGCGCCAAAGGGGAATTGATCATCGCCAAAGCCGATCCGGCGAAGTTTGAGCCGATTTCCCGCACGAGCATTTTGAGTGGTCGCTGCTGGTCGGTGCCGGTTTTGGCGAATGGCCGCATCTACGCGCGAAATGCGGCAGGAGACATGGTCTGCGTGAGCGTGAAGTAATGGCCTGACTTCCATGAAATTCCGCAATTGCCTTGCTGTTTTTCATGGATAAAGTTCGGCCATGATAGATCGCCAAGAAGCCATGAGCCGCCTGGAAACGGCTCTGGATGAAAATCCCGTCACCGCCCTGCTGGGGCCGCGTCAGTGTGGAAAAACCACGCTGGCCCGCATGCTGGCGGATCGCGATGGCGGGCACTGGTTTGACATGGAGAGCGCGGAAGATCGTGCGGCGCTGACACAGCCGGAACTGGCGCTGAAAAAACTGAAAGGGCTGGTAGTGATCGACGAGATTCAGCGCCTGCCGGAGCTTTTTGCCACGCTGCGTCCGCTGGCAGACCGACGTGCCAAAGCGGCGCGGTTTCTCATTCTCGGCTCGGCCTCACCGGATGTGGTGAGGGGCGTGTCTGAAAGCCTCGCGGGCCGGGTGGGCTTCGTTGATCTCTCCGGCTTTCACACGGGCGAGGTGAAGGAGGATGAGATCGATGACTTGTGGCTGCGCGGAGGCTTCCCGCGTTCTTTTTTGGCAAAAGGCGACGCGGCGAGCTGGCGCTGGCGCAGTGACTTCGTGCGCACATTTTTGGAACGCGATCTGCCGCAGCTGGGCATCCGCACCCCGGCGCAGACCTTGCGGCGTTTCTGGACCATGATCGGGCATTTTCATGGCCAGATCTGGAATGCGGCAGAGCTGGCGCGGGCGCTGGGTTCCTCCGAGGGCACGGCGCGGAACTACATGGACATTTTATGCGGCACCTACGTCGCACGCCGCCTCACGCCCTGGCACACGAACCTGGGCAAACGCGAAGTCACCGCGCCGAAGGTCTATGTGCGGGATAGCGGCCTGTTGCACAGCCTTCTCGGCATCAAGACAACGAAAGAGCTGCACTCGCATCCGAAGCTCGGCGCTTCGTGGGAAGGCTTTGCGCTGGAGCAGGTGCTGGCGCTCTGTGGCAGCGAGGACGCTTACTATTGGGCAACCCATAACGGCGCGGAACTGGATCTGGTGATCTTTCGTGGCTCCAAAGCCTACGGCGTGGAATTCAAAGTGAACGACGGCCCAAAGATGACGAAATCGCTGCACATCGCTCTCGCAGACCTGAAGCTGGAGCGAACATGGATCGTTCACCCAGGAGAAAAAGGCTACCCGGTGCATGATCGAGTCGAGGCGCTGCCGATGAAAGAACTGGGCACGCTGGGCGCAATCATCGGGCTGCGCTGAGCCTGACTTGAGCATGCCGCCCGAGGCTTGATTGTGGCCTTGCGCATGGCCCGAAACTTGCGATGGATAGCGCCCCTTTACCCCAAAAACACCATGCCCAAGCAGACCATTCGTGACCTCGACCTTGCCGGAAAACGCGTCTTCGTGCGCGTCGATTTCAACGTCCCCCTCGACGAAAAAGACGGCCAGATGGTCATCACGGATGCCACCCGCATCCAGGAAACGCTGCCGACGATCAAGTTTCTGATCGAAAAGGGTGCCCGCATCATTTTGGCCAGCCATCTGGGCCGTCCGAAAGGCCAGCGTGATCCAAAACAGAGCCTCGCTCCCGTCGCTCCGGCGCTCAGCGAACTCATTGGCAAGCCGGTGGCCTTTGCGAGTGATTGCGTCGGCGATGAAGCGCAGGCCATGGCGCTCGCACTCGGCAATGGCGACGTGCTTTTGCTCGAAAACACCCGTTTCCACGCCGGTGAAGAGAAAAACGACGCCACGCTCGCAAAAGGCATGGCCGACCTCGCAGAGGTCTTTGTGAACGACGCCTTCGGCTCCGCGCATCGTGCGCACAGCTCCACGGCGGGCATCGCGGATTACCTCCCGGCCGTTTCCGGCCTGCTGATGGAAAAAGAGCTCACCTGGCTGAATGATGAGCTCGAAAATCCAGATCGTCCGTTCGTCGTCATCCTCGGTGGAGCGAAGGTCAGCGACAAAATCGGCGTGATCAATCGCCTGCTCGAAAAGGCCAACACGATCATCATCGGCGGCGGCATGGCCTACACCTTCCGCAAGCTCGTGCAGGGCATCTCCATCGGCAAAAGCCTCTACAAACCCGAGTGGGAGCCCATCGCGCAGGCCGCTCTGGACAAAGCCAAGGAGCGTGGCGTCAAGATCCTCATCCCCGTCGATGCAATGATCACCGACGCCTTCGATTTCGACGCGAAGAAGTTCGGCAACATCAAGTTCACCGGCGTGAACGAAAGCATCCCGGACGGCTGGGAAGGCGTCGATATCGGCCCTGAGTCCGTGAAGCTCTTCAGCGAAGAAATTTCCAAAGCGAAGACCGTCATCTGGAACGGCCCGATGGGCGTGTTCGAGATCAAAGAAGCCTCCAAAGGCACCTTTGACATCGCCGAGGCCATGGCGGCCAATGCCGGTGCCAAAAACATCATCGGCGGCGGCGACAGCGTGAAAGCCGTCAAAAAAGCCAATCTCGGCGACAAAATGACCTTCATCTCCACCGGCGGCGGCGCCTCCCTCGAACTCCTCGAAGGCAAAATCCTCCCCGGCGTCGCTTGTCTGAAGGACAAGTAATTCGTCCTTCGCCATTCCAACATTCGTCCTTTCAAAAACCATGCCCATCGCTCACTTCCGCAAGCCCATCATCGCCGCCAATTGGAAAATGCACATGACTCCTCAGGAGTCCGATGATTTCATCCGTTCCTTTGCCCGCCTCGTGCCGGACAAGTGCCCCATCCAGATCGTCGTTTCGCCGCCGTTCGTGAGCCTGGAGCGCTCGATGACCGCGCTGCAAAACGCCCGCGAGCAGAGCGTCGAGCTCGCCGCGCAAAACATGAGCGCAGCGCCTGCCGGAGCCTTCACCGGTGAGATCAGCGCCCGCATGATCAAAGAATGCGGCTGCAAACACGTCATCCTCGGTCACAGCGAGCGCCGCAGCCTATACGGCGAGACGAACGCCATCGTGAACGCCAAGGTGCTCGCCGCCTTGGAAGCCCGCCTTCACCCGATCCTTTGCATCGGCGAAACGCTCGAAGAACGCGACAGCGGCAAGATCGAGCAAGTCCTCGAAAGCCAGCTCCGCGAATCTTTGGCCGAAGTCGGCCCACGCCGTATCACGGACATCGTGATCGCCTATGAGCCGGTCTGGGCCATCGGCACCGGTCGCACCCGTGAAGATCCGCATCCAATACGGTGGCAGCGTGAAACCCGGCAATATGGCCGAACTCATCAGCCAGCCAGACGTGGACGGTGCACTCGTCGGCGGAGCCAGCATGGAACCAGGCAGTTTCTGGGAGATCTGCCGTGCAGCGATCGACTGGACGAACGCCAACGCGTAGCGCTAAACGCCACATCTCAGCTCAACTAAACTCCAGCCTTGCCAGGCGGTAGTTTTTTTGTGCATGATCGAAAAATGTGCAAGAAACTACTGCCGGCGATCTTCTCGCTGGTCCTCCCAGCCCTACTGACAGCTCAGCATAGCACAGCTTGGAAGGCTGGAGCAGCCCACATTGACATCACTCCGGATCATCCGGTGCGTCTCAATGGCTACGGCAACCGCACTGAGGAGTGTCACAAGGTGGCGACACGCATCCACGCCAACGCACTAGCGCTTCGGTGGCAGGACGACGCCCCGGCGGTGATCATCACTGTGGACAACTGCGGAGTTCCGGCAGCCGTGCGCACGGAGGTGCTCAAACGCCTTGCCGCCGCAGGCAAGACCGTTCAGGACGAGCGTTTCGCGCTGCATTCTACCCACACGCACTGCGCCCCCATGCTCAAGGGGGTGCTGCCATTCATGTTTGGTGCGGACTTACCTGCGGATCAGCAGGAGCGTGTGGAGCGCTACACGGAAACGTTGACCGATAAGATCGTGAAAACAATCAGCGATGCCCTGGGCCAGATGCAGCCTGCACAGCTCGACTGGGGCGGCGGAAAAGTCTATTTCGCCTACAACCGCCGCCTGAAGACCGAGACCGGCTTTCAAAATGCGCAAAACTTCAGCGGCCCCAGCGATCGTGCCCTGCCCGTGCTGCGAGTGCGCTCCGCTGATGGCAAAAAGCTCATCGCCACCCATGTGAGCTACGCCTGCCACTGCACCACGCTCGGCATCGACGAGATTCATGGCGACTGGGCAGGCATGGCGCATGCTGAAATGGAGGTGCGCTTCCCAGGAAGCGTTTGCCTCGTCGCCATCGGTTGCGGTGCGGACCAGAATCCCTACCCCAGACGCGCCCGCTGAACGGCCCCCTTAACTGCGCCACCCGCGAGGTCATGCTCCCTTACGATAAGCTACCGACCCAAGAGCAATGGAAGGCCAAGGCGGCTGACAAAAACAAACACACCGCCCACCATGCGAAGAAGCATCTCGAAATGCTCGAGCGCGGTGAAACAATCCCGCCCGCCCTGCCCTACCTGGTCCAGGTGTGGCATTACGGCGATGATCTGCTCACCATCAATCTGCCTGGCGAGGTCGTGGTGGATTACAGCCTACGCTTCAAACGCGAGTTCGACCCCGCCCGCACTTGGGTGAACGGTTACACCAATGACGTGCCCTGCTACATCCCCTCCCAGCGTGTGTGGGAAGAGGGCGGGTATGAAGCAGCTGGCGCGATGATTTATTATGGCCGCCCCACGCGCTTCGCCTCCGGCATTGAGGACATCATCGCCAGCACCGTGACAAATCTCGTGCCGCCCAACTTTGTCACAGAGCGAATTCAACTCATGTCACCGGATCCGGAGCCGCAGAGCGGCGGCGTCAAACGCTGAGACGCAGCACGCGTAGTAATTCCCGACCTTCCCGGCCCGGATACGCGGCTTCCGGCGTGTAGCTCTCGACCACCTCAAACTGCTCCGCAAAAAGCGCGTCCAACTCCTCAGGTGAGATGCCAAACGGCGGCCCGCTCTCACCTGGGTCCATCTCGGGATTCACGAACCAAGCGCCGATCAGCAGCGCGCCCGGCTTCAGCAGTTTTGCCACCGCGTCCCGATACCTCTGCCGCCACTCCGGCGGCAAGGCACAGAGGCAGGTGTGCTCAACGATGGCGTCAAACTCGCCCCGGTGCTCAAAAAGATCCGCCAGCATCAATCGCTCCGCCAGCTGAGGGTAGCGTTCCTTCGCACGCGCAACCGCCGTCGGCGCGATGTCGAGACCATGCGCGTCGATGCCGAGCGAGACGAGGTGCGCCACATCATGCCCCACGCCGCATCCCGGCACCAGCACACGCCCTTCGAGCTTGTTGCGCGCCAACCACTCCACCAGCGGTGGCGAGGGCTGGCCCTTGTCCCATGGCGTGAAGTTTTCCTGATAAGCCTGCTCCCAGTTGGTGATGTTCATGTCAAAAGTCGTTCATGGATGAGTCGCTCGCCACGTGGCGTGAACGCCAACACATCGCCTTCGAGGCCATGCGTGACCAGTTGACGCGCATCATGCTCATAGCGGGCGATTTGATAGCCCTGTGAGTGCAAAAAACCAAAAATCTCCGCTGCCGAGACGCCATAGCGTTCATGCGAGTGATTCATCTCAAACAGGATCACTGGCAGCCTTCCGGCCTGCATCGCATCTTCCGCGCCTTGAAACACGGACAGCTCAAAACCCTCCACATCCACCTTCAACAGCGAAACTTCACCCTCCGGTAAGATCGAATCCAAGGTGCGCACCGGCACCTTGGGGCCCGTTCCATCGCGTTCGACATGTGCGAGCGCATCCGCATCGCAGAAGGCCATTTCGCCCGCTTTTTCACCCAACGCACACGCTTCGACCCGCACGCTGGTGATGCCGTTGATTCGCAAGTTTTCCTCCAACCGCTGCCCGTTCCGCACACTCGGCTCCACGGCCACCACACGGGCCTTTTGCGCCGCTGGCACCGTGTACAGGCCGATGTTGGCCCCCACATCGACGAACGTGTCGCCCTGGCGCAAAAAACCCGTGATAAACTTCGCTGTGTCCCAGTCATGAAACTCGCCGCGCTGCACCACATGCAGTGCGATGATGCTGTCCGGATAACAGCGCAGTTTCAAATCAGCAAACACCCGCAGCGTCCAGGGCCTACGCAGCGTCTTCTTGTTGACCAGCCACAGCACACTGCGCAGCAGCACCTTCAGCCGCCGCCCACGATTTCCTGGCGCGTGCCAGATGCGCTTCACAAGCTCCCAATAACTGATCACGGCGTTTTTTGCTTCTCGTGTTTGATCGTTCCTTCCAGCGTTATCTGGCCTGCGTCGCCAGTGAAGAGCACTTTGCTTTCGATCACCTCTTTCTGCTCGCCTTGGAAGCTATCGAGCACGGTAATGCTGCTCTGCCCGCTGCCAGTGACGGCCTTCAGCTCTAGCGTCAGGTTCACTTCCGAGACATTGCCTTCAAAACGGATCGTTTGGGCGGCGTCAGGACCGCTGAGGATCGCCTCAAACATGTCCGTGCCGGTGTTGTGAGTCATCGTCCACTTAAACGGCTGCGTGTCACCGTTCATCGTGCGTGTGCCCTCAATGAGGAATGTGTTCTCGCCATCCGCCTTGCCCGTCCACTCCTCCGTGAGGGTGACGAGTTTGTCATTTTCGCCTTTCAACTCACCGGCCGCCTTCCATGTGCCGACGAAGTGCTTGAAAAAGGCATGCGTGGACAAATCAGCCCAGGCCGGCGTGGCGAGGAGAAAAATGAGGAGGAGTGTCTTCATGCGATGATGTCGTGGATGACCTTGCCATAGCTGATCGGCACGTCGCGCCCGATCACGTCTTTGATCATGGTTTCGGAGTGAATGCCGAGCAAGTGATACATCGTGGCGGCCAAGAGTAGCACTGCGGCCAGTGGACGCCTTGGGGGTGTTGTTGGTGCGGCGGCAGGCAGCGGGGCCGCGGCCGCCGTGGAGGCAGCGAAGCATAAGATTCGCGCCCTGAAACCGCTGGTCGTGATCTGACAAATCGTGAGGTGTGATTTGACGTTTCATCGATGGCAGCAGAATGAGGACTGTCGGATGGCGGAATTCCACCGCCCCCATTCCACTGCCATACGAATTCATCCAACCTGCGGCCTCTAAGCATCATCAACCACCATGCCCCACCTCACCGTTCCCACCGGATTCAAAGAATGGTCGTTTGTCTGCGATGCGCTGACGAAGGGCAAGCTGAGCCTCATCTTGCGCAAAGGCGGCATCCACGAGGGCCGCGGCGGCTTTCAATGGAAGCATCGCGAGTTTTTCCTGTTTCCAACCTGGTTCCACAATCAGGCCGCGGACCTGAGTTGGACGCCCGAGAATACGCAGCGGGCGTTTCCGCCGGAAGAAGAGCGCCAGACCGTGGACATCGACGGCTGCGCCACCCTAGAGCAGGTGTGGAAGGTCACCGATTGGGACAAAGTCGCCGCACTGGCCCCGCTGCACATCTGGAATGAAGACGTCGTCAAAGAGCGCTTCATTTATGATGACGAGAGCTGTCTGCACGTCGCTCTCGTCCGCGCCTACAAGCTCCCGCAGCGCTGGCACTTCCCTTATGCCAACAGCTACGGCGGCTGCCGCTCCTGGATCACCCTGCCAGAGGAGGGGCTGCCCATGGCCGCTGCGGCAACGCCAGCTCTGAGTGATGACGCGTTCGCGGATGTCTCAGCGGAGTTGAAAGCGATCCTTGGCTGATCGGTTCAGCACATCCACCTCTCACCATCCGTCCGTCATGCCCGCCGCTGCCAAAAAAGCCTCCGCACGCCCAAATCCCGCCCGCGAACTCGTGTTTGGCGATCTGTGGGAGTTTGATCCCGCACCGGAGACGGCCGATCCAAAGCTGAAGAAGCGCTACGATTTATTCATCAACGGTTCCTTCGTGGCACCGAAGGAGGGCAGATCTTTCGCCACGATCAATCCGGCGAATGAAACGAAGATCGCCGACATCGCGCTGGCAGATGCGACGGATGTGGACACGGCTTGCAAGGCCGCTCAAAAAGCTTTCACGAGGGTGTGGGGCAAGATGCCGGGCAAGGAGCGCGGCAAGTATCTGTATCGCATCGCTCGGCTGCTACAGGATCATGCGCGGGAGTTTGCCATCGCCGAGACGATGGATGGCGGCAAGCCGATCAAGGAATCGCGCGACTTCGACGTGCCGATGGCCGCCGCGCATTTCTTTTATCATGCCGGATGGGCGGACAAACTGGAGTTCCTCGCCCCCGGCCGCCAGCTTGCGCCGCATGGCGTCGTGGGACAGGTCATCCCGTGGAATTTTCCGCTGCTCATGCTTGCGTGGAAGATCGCCCCGGCCCTAGCAGCGGGGAATTGCGTCGTTTTGAAGCCTGCGGAGACCACCAGCATCACGGCGCTGAAATTTGGCGAGATCTGCCAGGAGGCCGGACTGCCGAATGGCGTCGTGAACATCGTCAGCGGAGCCGCTGAAACCGGCGCAGCGGTCATCAATCATCCGCTAACCTCCAAAGTGGCCTTCACCGGCAGCACGGAGGTGGGCAAGATCATCATGCGCAGCCTCGCGGGCACCGAAAAGAAGCTCACGCTCGAACTTGGCGGCAAGGCCGCGAACATCGTCTTTGACGACGCACCACTCGATCAGGCCGTCGAGGGCATCGTAAACGGCATCTTCTTCAATCAAGGCCACGTCTGCTGCGCAGGCTCGCGCCTGCTCGTGCAGGAAAGCATCGCCGATGAAGTGCTCGCCAAACTGAAGCGCCGCATCGCCACGCTGCGTGTGGGCGATCCGATGGACAAGAACACCGACCTCGGCGCGATCAACAGCGCCGAGCAGCTCACCAAGATCACCGACCTCGTCAAAAGCGGCGTCGAGGAAGGCGCTGAGAAACACGACAACGGCTGCAAACTGCCCGCGCAGGGCTTCTTCTTCCGTCCCACGATCTTCGCAGGCGTCAGCATGAGCCATCGCATCGCCCGCGAAGAGATTTTCGGCCCCGTTCTGAGCATCCTCACCTTCCGCACGCTCGAAGAAGCCGTCGAAAAAGCCAACAATACCCCCTACGGCCTCAGCGCCGGCGTCTGGACCGACAAAGGGAGCCGCATCCTCAAAATGAGCACCCTGCTCAAAGCCGGCGTCGTCTGGGCCAACACGTATCACAAGTTTGATCCCACCAGTCCGTTCGGAGGATTTAAGGAGAGCGGGTTTGGGCGGGAAGGCGGGAAGCAGGGGCTGCTCGATTATCTCAAGATGGCTTGAGGCCGCTGCCTGGAATGACGAATGCGTCAATCCGAATGACGAAAGAAGCCCCAATGCCGGATGTCAAAAACCGTGCTGCAAGCACGAGAGTATGGACTGGTTCGTCATTCGACCTTCAACATCGTTAAGTTAGGCGGTTTATTGGCAAGAGAATGGGGGCAAAGGAATGAATCCAGCCTCAGTCATGGGTTCTTTATTCCCTTGCCCCCATTCCTTTGCCATTTTGAGGTGCAGCTAACCAAACGACATTGATTCGACCTTTGTCATTCTTTCGTCATTCTTGCTTACTCATTCGTCATTTTCCATCCCACTACCATGAATCGCCTCCACGTTACAAAGACCCCCAAATGCTACGTCGGCGGTGCTTTCATTCGCAGTGAGAGCGGACGTGTGGCGGAGCTGCTGGATGCGACGGGGGCGTTTTTTGCGAACATCCCGCAATGCACGCGGAAGGACCTGCGCAATGCCGTCGAGGCGGCGGCGAAGGCGGGACCGGGGTGGGCGAAGCGGTCGGCCTTCAATCGCGGGCAGATCCTGTATCGCCTGGCGGAGATGATGGAGGCGCGGGGCGTCGAATTGGCAGAAAGCATCACCTTGAGCGGTGTTTCGAAGGCGGAGGCCTCACGCGAGGTGGCGGCGGCCATCGAGCGCGTGGTGCATTACGCGGGCTGGACGGACAAATACGAGCAGGTGCTCGGCAGCGTGAATCCGGTGGCCTCGGCGCACTTCAATTTCA
>JAJTDU010000176.1 GCA_021298725.1 Verrucomicrobiaceae bacterium
CCCGGCAAGACAGGCCACCGCCCCCGGCAGCACCGGCATCCAGCGTGACAAGGCCACCAGCCAGCCACCACGCTTTTCAAAGATCTCCTCGCCGCTGCGCAAGCCGTCCTCTCCAGCAAGATACAGCGCAGCTCCGCGCCCTAGCCAGCGGCAGGCCGCATAGGCGATGATTCCTGACAGCATCGAACCCGCCGCGCAGATCAAACCACCGACCCACCAGCCATACATCCAGCCCAAGGCCGACATGACCACCGTTGAAGGCACCGGCAGCACAATGTCCGAGACCAGCAGCGCGATCCCCGCCGCCCAGGCCCACGAACCGTAGCCTTCCATCCACTTTCGCGCGCCTTCCAGGCTCAGCACCGAGTCAAACCAAGCGCCCCAGATCAAGAACGGCACGATGATGCCCGTCAAGACGAGGAAGGTCAGTAGAATGAGCGAGCGGTTGCCACGGGTCATGCGCCAACACAGCAGGCGATGGGTCTCAAGGCAAGAGCGGCATCGGTTTCTCGATGAAACCCGCTTCACGCTGGCCCCCTCACCATCTCATGCAGCGCGAACGCACTCACTTCCCGGATGAACCGAATCTGCGGGAGATCATCTGCCGACTGTCTTGAGACCGAGGGTGGATTTTGAGTGCGTAAGCCCTGGGCTGGCGGACAAATCCCGTGCTCCAGGGTTGCGATGCCACTCCCCAGCGGCACTTTGGGCAACCTCCATGATCGGCGATGACTATTTTGAGCTGCGTTCACGAATCGGCACGGACCTACTGGCCCTGGCCGCCGCCTTGCGTGAAGCCGGCGGGGGCGCCGAGTCGGCGGCGATCATCGACAATCTCATCGCCAGCCTGAAGGAGCCGTTCGTTTTCGTCGTCGTGGGCGAGGTGAACGTGGGCAAGTCGAGCTTCCTCAACGCGCTGTTCGGTCAGGACTTCTCCACGACAGGCGTGATGCCCACCACGGACAAGATTCTCTTCTTCAAGCACGGCCAGGAGCATCAGATCGTGCCGGTGACACCGACGCTCGATGAAGTTCAAGCCCCGGTCGATTTCCTGCGTGATTTCCACATCGTGGACACGCCGGGCACGAACTCCATCGAGAACGAGCACCAGCAGATCACGGAGCGCTTCGTACCCATCGCAGATCTCGTGATCTTTGTCTTCTCCGCGATGAACCCGTGGGGCGCGTCCGCGTGGCAATTCCTCGAAAAAGTGCATCGCGAGTGGATGCGGCACGTCGTCTTTGTGCTCCAGCAGTGCGATCTGCGCAGCCCGGAGGAGATTCACGTCATCACCGACTACATGGGACAGCTCACGCGGCAGCGTTTTGGCCGAGATTTCCCGCTGTTCCCGGTTTCGGCGAAAAAAGCCTTCCTGGCGCGCAACGCGGGCATTGATCATGAGCGTCTGCTGAAGGACAGCGGTTTCGACGCACTGCAGCAGCACATCTCCGGCATCGTGTCACACCACACGGCGCGTCTGAACAAGCTGGCAGGCACCGTGCGGCTGGCGCGGCAGATTCTGGATCACATGCGGGAGCATTTCGCCGTGGCCGTGCAAAACGCCCGCCGCAAGACCACCGTGCTGCAGGAGTTGCTGACCGAGCGGGAGATCCAGGTGGACCGCACCTTGAAGAAAATCCTCCCGGCTTTTGATGCCACCGAGCGGGACTACCACGAATCCGTCATGCGCGTGGCGGGCCTGGCGAGTGACGCGCTGGCCACGAGGAAGGCATTTCAGCGCCAGCCTGCGGGGAATAATGAAGCCTCCGAACCACGGCAGCAAAGCCTGGATCATCGCTTGTTTCAGGAGCTGCAGCACCGCACGGGCGACCGCTGGCGGCAGGTCGGCCTCGTGCTGGAAGAGGATGTGCATCAGTTTGAGCGTTATCTTTATGCCCAAGGCCGCGGCACGGTGTTTCCTGCGGATGTGTCCATGCCAGTGTATGCCTATGATGATGGGGAAAGTGAGCTGCGCCGCCGCTTTGGCACGCATGTGGATTCCTCGCTGCGGCGCTTCGTCATCGGCCTGAAACTCGACGAGGACATCGAGCCAGGCATCGAAAAAGCCCGGCGCACTGCCAGCTGGATGCGACGTTTGGCACTGCCAGTGTTGCTAGCGACAGGTTTGTGCGGCTGGCTTGATGGCTGGGAGGGAGCAGGCATCTCCGCCGGAGCTGGCGTACTGCTGCTGGCGGTGGTCTATCTGCTCACGCAGATCCGCCTGAACTCCGCCCGCAACGCCATTCTCGAAAAGCTAGAACAATCCTCCGTCACCCTGCGTGACATGCTCGCCAAACAAGTCGCCGAGGATGTCACCGCGATTTTTGGCAAGTTCCTCGGCACCCTCGATCCCGCGCAGGCGGGCGCGGCGCAGTTGCTGCAGGAGCAGTCCACGCATGCTGCGCGTTTGCAGCAGCTCGCTCATTCGTTCGACGCGCTGGATCAGCAGGTGCAGGCCCGCGTGGCTGCACGTGCGACCGCGTGAGCGCCTTTCCCACCGGCATGTCTCCCGCTGAGATCAAATCCGCCCTCCTCGTCAAAGCCCAGGCGCTCGGCTTCGACGACTGCCGAGTCGCGCCCGCGCTGCCAGCGGCGCATCGCGCGCTGTTTGAGCAATGGATCGCGGAAGGAAAGCACGGCGACATGGCCTGGATGGCCCGCAACGTCGAGCGGCGCACCGATCCACGCGTCGTTCTGCCGGGAGCGCGGAGTGTGATCGTGCTGGCGCTGAATTACTACCAAGGCTCCGGCCCTGAGAATGACTACCGCATCGCCCGTTACGCCTGGAACGACGACTACCACGACCTCATCGAAAAAAAGCTCCGTGAGCTCGACGCCTTCCTCACTTCCCAGGGTGGCACGCAGAAGCCCTACGTCGATACCGGTCCTGTGTTGGAGCGTGACTTTGCCAGCGAGGCCGGGCTCGGCTGGGGTGGCAAGAGCACCATGCAGATCCACCGCCACCTCGGCACTTGGTTCTTCCTGGCGGACATTTTGACCACCCTTGACCTGCCTGCGGACACACCCGCCAAGGACATGTGCGGCAAGTGCACCCGCTGCATCGACGCCTGCCCCACGCAAGCCATCACCGCACCGCGCCGCATGGACGCCCGGCGCTGCATCTCCTACCTCACCATCGAAAGCAAGGGCAGCATCCCGCTGGAGTTCCGCCGCGCCATTGGCGACCGCATCTACGGCTGCGACGCCTGCCTGGACGCCTGCCCGTGGAACCGCCACGCCCAGGAATCGCGCGAAGCCACGTTTCAAGCCCGGGAAACCGTCTTCTCCAAGTCCCTGCGCGATTTTCTCGCCCTCACGGAGGACGAGTTCCGTGCCCTGTTTGCCAAATCCCCCATCAAGCGCATCAAGCGCCCCGCCTTCCTGCGCAATGTCTGCGTTGCCCTCGGCAATGGGGGCCGGTGGGATGATTTGCCCGCCCTCGCAGCCGCCGCCGCTGATCCCCACCCGCTCATCGCCGAGCACGCCGCCTGGGCCATCGCCGAGATCCGCCAGCGCCACAGCGGTTGACAGGGGAAGGCCCACCGCCTACTCTCCGCCTGCTTTCGAGCATGGCGAGGTAGCAAAGTGGTAATGCACTGGTCTGCAAAACCGGTATGCGCGGGTTCAATTCCCGCCCTCGCCTCCATTTTTCCCAGCCCAACCTTGGCGCAGAACGTAGGCTGCCGGGTTTTCGACTTGGCAATGGGCCTGCGTGTGGCAGCCTCGGCGCTGTGTTGAATGGGTTGCGGCAGCAAAAATCAGGCGGGTGGCCTTGCCTCCTGGCTACCGCCTTGCCCCTGCTGCTGCCGCTTTGTCTCGCCTCCTGCCAGGGCTTGCGGAAGAAGCCTGCCACGTTCTGGCTGAGACTGACCGATGACGGCGTGGGCGTTCACGTCGGCGGTTTTGAGCGCGGCCACTGCACCAGCCATGGCTGCATCCGCTGCCCTGAGAAGCCGCAGCAGCAGTGCTGGGAACTGTGCAGGCCGGGCGTGCGAGTGAGCATCCATCGCGAAGCGCACCCGGTGCCCTCGCGGTTACAAGATCCAGTCGGCGCTCAATAGCTGGCAGAAGACTCCGTTTGTCACGGATCGACTCGCCGCCCTTTCCTGCTCATGAAACGTTGTATCAGCGGGTTACAGACCCACTCGAAGGGTGCGCTGAAATTCTGCATGCAGAGCTTTTAGGTGTCAGGAAGGTGATGCTTGAATCCACTGCTGCCGTGATCATCTAACTGAGGGCAAAATACCCCGTGATGCTTCACATCTTGCGGCGCACAGTTTAGTTTCTTGGGGGCTTGCTGGCTCATGAATTTCAACACACTTTCAAAGATGGTTTCGGCATTGCGGACTTCCACCGCCATTTTTTCCATGAGTCTTTTGTAGAACGAATCAATGCGCACGGTTCTGTAATCCACGGTGAGACAGAGATCAGCTAATGTTTCTAGGCCTAGGAGCTGGCAACTTCCACAGAGTGTCATGGCAGCTTTCCGCACCAGAACGGGGTTCATTTCATTCGATGCGTTCAGAAACAAATTCATGCACTTCTTGGCATTGATGAGCCAACACTCCAGGAGTTCTCTCATGTTATCATGACCTAATGCCACAGATATTTTAAACACCTTGTCCAAAACGGATGATTTATCCGAGTGACCAATCGAAGAGCACGATCTCTCCAGAAGGATCTTCAATAGATTTAAATCGAAGCTATTTTCAAGATCGGCAGGTTTCATTTTCGGCATAAAGTTGATTAGGCTAAGACGGATAGCTCCAGGCCAACCTCTTGATTGGAGCGCCCTTGTATGAGTGCCCATGTGTGTCCTTGATCGTGGTTGACGATTTCGTAGAACGACCGCCCTGGGGCGCTGTGGCAGTCGAGGTTATTTTGATTGGGTGGTTGAGCGTGTGTGCGGAGGGGCACTGGCGGGCCGGCTCCTCATCTCATGGCTGCGGTGCCTTGAGAGGTGGGACCCATTCCGTTCACTGAGAGCAACTGGTTCTCTCGGTAGGCACGCCATAGATCTTCTCACAGCAATCTTGGCAGACCGTGTGAGTTGTGTTGATCCCTTGAGCATGGTGCAGCCACGCACCCCAACGATCCCATTTTCCTTCGTTCAATGCCACTCGATCGCAGACAGCGCAGCAGACGGGCGGTGGAGAAGTAACCACGCTGGTGCGAGTGATTGGCGCACCCATCAATTCGACCAGAGTTTTGGAAAGCGTCCAAGAAAATTCGACAATCATCTCTAACTCACGCTTGGTGCGTTTGGCGTGGATGGGGGAGTCGAGCGTGACCAGGACATGGGCTGTTCCATTCGGAAGGTGCAGCGGGGTGCAGATGGCTCTAAAAAAACTATCGAGCACCGACACATTGACTTCACTTTGTCGATCTGCTGGCACCTTATCCTGCAACTCTTTGGCAATGTGATTACCGATGACAGGCGAGGCGTTCCAACCATTCACAAAAACCCAGGCGCCATGATGCGCCTGAAGCAAAAGAGTGGCGCTGAAGTTCATCTTAGCACTGAATGTGCTAATGCAGTCTGACATCGAACTAAAGGGCTTGTACAGTGGTGGTTGGTCTTGTGTGTGAGGGCGATCCTTTGCAGCTAAAGCAAGCCAAAACAAAATACTGGATCCGATGACGATTGAAATAATCGAAACGAGGTCAAACGCGCTAGAAAAATGGTTGTATAAGCAGAGTGA
>JAJTDU010000177.1 GCA_021298725.1 Verrucomicrobiaceae bacterium
TGCTTGCCGATCACCGCCTGCTCACCGAGCACGGGCTTGAACTGGTGTTGAATGGCATCAACGGTTACGTGCAGCCGGAGGAAATCGGCCCCGTGCGCACCGATGTCTGCTCCTGGCATGCCGACAGCGCCACTGCCGAGTTGGACACCTGGCTCTGCACCTATCACGGCGCGTCTTCCGAGGGCCTGCCCAACGAACAAGCCATCCGTCGTGTCGATGTGTCGGAGACACGAGCGTTGCTTCTCGAAGCGTATGGCGGTGTCGATGATGAAGCCTTTTGCGAATGGTTGAACGACCATTTTTATGATCTTCACTACGCACCACTCTCCGGCGCGAAACCCTACTCTTTTGGGGTCGGTTTTCTTTGGCGTGTCGCCACGCTGCATGAAGGCTGCCTAGTGCCGCCCTGCATCCATCGCGCTCCTGATCCGGTTCCAGGACAGATGAGGTTGTTGTTGATCAGTTGAGGATTACCCAGGCATCGTCGTTCCCGGAATCGCCACAGGATACCATCCCTTCGCATCCGGCTTCACTGGCGGCTCGGTATTCCAGGTGAGCTTGTCCGGCGCGAGGCGCTCTTGCGAGCGCCATCACCGGCTCCCAGGTGATTACCTGGCCCATTGGTGGAGTTCACTGAGTGCGGTAAAAACGGAGAAGTCAGACGTTAGTAGGGATGTCCATGCGCCGTTCTCCCCAGACTTTTCACCGCTCACCGTTTTCTTTTCAGATGAATCCCACCCGCCGCTCCTTCCTCGCCTCTTCCGCCGCAGCGCTCACCGGTTGCTCGCTGCTTCCTTCATTCAAGAAAGGAGACTGGATCGACGCGCATGTGCATGTGTGGACGCCGGACGTCGAAAAATACCCGCTGGCCCGTGGTTATGCTGTCAGTGACATGCGCCCGCCGAGTTTCACGCCGCAGCAGTTGTTCGCGCATTGCCAACCGGAGGGCGTGCGGCGCATCGTGCTCATCCAGATGAGCTACTACCAGTTCGACAACCGCTACATGCTCGATGTGATGCGCCAGCATCCCGGCACTTTCAGCGGTGTGGCCATCGTGGATGAAAATGCGCCGGATCTGGCAGAGACGATGACGCAACTGGTCAAACAAGGCGTGCGTGGCTTCCGCATCTATTCTGGCAAGGCAACCAACCTCTCCGAGTGGATCGGCTCACCCGGCATGGCGACACTTTGGAAAACCGCCGCCGAACTCAAGGTGAGCGTCTGCCCGTTGATCAATCCTGACACGCTCCCGCTCATCGACAAAATGTGCGAGTGGTATCCTGACACGAGTGTGGTGATCGACCACTTTGCCCGCATTGGCATGGCAGGTGGTTTCAAAGAAGCGGATGTGCGTCATCTTCTGCGCCTCGCCCGTCATGCGCAGACGCATGTGAAGGCTTCCGCGTTTTATGCGCTGGGTGGCAAAAAGGCGCCGTACCTCGATATGGCACCGCTGATTCGTCAGGTTCGCGATGCCTTTGGGGCACAACGAGTCATGTGGGCCAGCGATTGTCCGTTCCAGGTCGATCCTGGACACAATTACCGTGATTCCATCGCCCTGATCCGCGATCGGCTCGATTTTCTGAGCGTGACGGACAAGGCGTGGATGCTGCGTGGCACGGCGGAGCGGGTGTTTTTCTCCCACTTCCAGACGGCATGAAGCCAGGCTGCGTAAATGCGTGTATGAGATGCCATTTGGGGGCATCAGCGGAGAACGAACCTCCGAGTTCGTTCCCTGGATGCCTCACTCAAAGGGAGAGCGAATTTGGCAGTGCGCTCTCCCTTTGTGCGCCCACTTGGGTGCAAAATCACACCACCTCGGGGACAACGTAAGGCTCGCGATACTTGTCTTTGAGCATGCCGTTAGCGGCTTCGTGGTCGATGAACCGTTCGGTTTTGCCGTCCATCTTCAGCACCGGGCCGAGGGTGAGAATTTCCTTGGTCAAGTCGATCTTGTTTTTCGCCAGATGCTCCTTCATGCGCTCGAAGGAATCGGTGGCAAACTTGTCGCCTTTGATCGTCTCGAGGATGGCGTCGGGGTCGTTCTTCTTGCCCAGGAGGTGGGAGATGTTGCCGGTGTGGCAAAGGGCGCTGGAGAGGTGGCCTTCCAGGATGTCGGCGTGCAGATCATCCACGCGGCGGCTGCGGCAGGCGTTGATGAAGTTTTTGAAGTGATCTTCGCTGCCTTCGAACTTTTTTACCTCTTGGCCGTCCTTGTCGAACACGATGGCACCGGAGTAGTTCGGCACCACGACGGTGCCGCCCTCGCACTCCACGATCACGCCCACCCCAGCGCCGTTTACGCCTTCTTGGCCGTCCTTGCCTGGCTTCGGCTGGAATTTCACGCCTTTGCTGGTTTGCATGAGCTTGTCCATGTTCTTGCCTTCCTTGCTCTCCGCCAAACCGCGCACCTCAAAGATCAGCGGTGCCTTCTCGTAGCCGTGGTAAATGATCTGCGTGTTCGCGGTCTCGCCATCATCCTCATAACCGAGGCGTCCGCCGACACTCCACACGCTGGGGGAGAGTTCCATCTCACCGAGGAACCAGCGGGCGATGTCCATCTGGTGAATGCCCTGGTTGCCGAGATCGCCGTTGCCGTAGGCCCAGGTCCAGTGCCAATCGTACTTGAGCTTTTTGCGCATCAGCGGGCCTTTCGGGCCAGGACCGCACCAGAGATCGTATTCGACGGATTCGGGGATGGGCTGCTCTCCTTCGCTCTTGCCGATGCTGGGACGGCGCTTGTAGCAAAGGCCGCGTGAGAGGAGGATTTTGCCGAGATTGCCTTCCTGCACATACTTGACTGCTTCGGCGATGCCCTTGCGGCTAGAACGCGACTGCGTGCCTGTTTGCACGATCTTTGAGTGCTTCCGCGCCGCGTTCACGATCTGGCGTCCTTCCCAAACGCAATGGGACACCGGTTTCTCGACATACACGTCCTTGCCGGCCTGAATCGCCCAGATGGATGCCAGAGCGTGCCAGTGATTCGGCGTGGCGATGCTCACCGCGTCGATATCCCTGTTCTCTAGCAGCTTCCGCAGATCGGAGTAGCCCCTGACCTTTTGTTTGTCCTTATCGAAGGCTTCCACCTCCTTGCCCAGCACATTGGTATCGACATCGCAAAGCGCCGCGATGCGCACGCCTTCGTTTTTGAGGCCTTTGTAGCTGCTGATGTGCCCTTTGCCGCGTCCCCCGAAGCCGATGACAGCCACGTTCATGGTGTCTCCCGGACTTTTCTGCGCCCAGGAGGTTTTGGCGATGTAGAAAACGCCGGTGGAAGCGGCGACGGACTGTTTGAGGAAGGAGCGGCGGTTGGTCATAGCGCTGAACAAACGCCTGCGACACGAAGGACTTTCCTTTTTGACAAAGCGACCGCGGTTTCTTCGTTAGCACCTGCCATGACTCGCCTCCTCGCACTCTTGTTTTCGTCATTTATCCTTCTGCATTCGTCATTGTCGGCGAAGCCGAATGTTCTTTTCATCCTCTGCGACGATCTTCGTCCCGACGCTCTCGGCTGCTACGGCTCAAAACACGTCAAAACGCCGCACATCGACCGCCTCGCCAGCGAAGGGGTGCGTTTTGCGAACACGTTTTGCACCACCTCTCTGTGCTCCCCGAGCCGCGCCTCGATTCTCAGCGGCCTCTACGCTCACACGCACGGCGTCACAAACAACTTCACCGAGTATCCGGCCGCCATGACCCATTTCCCCTCGGCGCTTCACGATGCTGGCTACGCCACCGCCTACTTCGGTAAATACCACATGGGCGAGGAAAACGACGAGCCGCGCCCCGGCTTTGACTGGTTCGTGACGCACAAAGGCCAGGGCAAGTATTTCGACACCGAGTGGAACCTACACGGCAAGGAGCGCAAGATCATCCCCGGCTACTACACCACCGTTGTCACCGACCTCGCGCTGGAATGGCTCAAGCAGCAAAGTGGCGACAAACCATGGTGTGCTTTCATCGGCCAAAAGGCACCACACAGTTTTTACACACCTGAACCGAAGTATGAGCACACGTTTGACGACGTGCGCGTCCCATACCCGGCCACCGCGTTTCAGCTTGATGACAAACCCGCGTGGATGAAGCAGCGCCTCCACACCTGGCATGGCATCTACGGACCGCTCTTCGAGTGGCGGAAAAAATTCCCCGATGATCGCCCCGAGGCCGTGAAGGATTTTGAAAACATGGTCCACGGCTACTGGGGCACCGTGCTCAGCGTCGATGACAGCGTCGGGCGCATTCGCCAATGGCTTGAGGAGACGAAGCAACTCGACAACACCATCATCGTCTTCATGGGAGACAACGGCCTGCTCGAAGGTGAGCACGGCATGGTGGATAAACGCACCGCGCATGAGGCCAGCCTGCGCATCCCGCTAGTCGTGCGCGCCCCACAGCTCACGAAGGCTCCCCAAATCATCGAAAAGCAGGTGCTTACCGTCGATGTCGCCCCCAGCCTGCTCGAACTCTGTGGCGCTCCTGCTTTGGAAAAGATCCACGGGAAATCCTGGGTCAAGCTGGTTCAGGGAGGCGACAGTCATTGGCGCACAAGTTGGTTCTACCACTACAACTACGAAAAGCAGTTCCCCTACACGCCCAACGTCCGCGCCATTCGCACGGATCGCTGGAAGTACATCCACTACCCACATGGCGATGGCAGCCCTGACAAGCATCTAGCTGAGCTTTACGACCTGGCCAACGACCCTGGCGAGACCAAGAATCTGATTCACGACCCAAAGCTCTCTGGCACCATCAGCGAATTGAAGATCGAACTCGCCAAACTCATGCTCGCGACCGGCTTGAATGCCGAAACCGATAAAATGCCGCTCGACGAAGGTGTGAAGAGTGAGCTTCCAGACGCAAAAATTCGCTGAGGCTCAGATAAACTCTTGTAAACAGCTAAGGGGATGAGACAGCGCCTCATCTTTTGACCATGAATCGTTTTCACCTCGCTTTTCTTTGTTTTGCCAACCTTCTGAGTGCCCAGACTCCCCCTCCGAGTCCAGAAGCCACAGCACCTTCCAATCCACCTGCCATCGCCCCTGCTGACACTCCGCCAGCGGATGCTCCTTTGCCCCCGATCCAGCCGCCGCCCGTCAAAGTTCCGGTGCTTCCGCCGCTGCCCGCAGGGCCGCCGCCCAACATCATCGTCATGCTGATCGACGACATGGGCTGGACGGACCTTGGCTGCTACGGCTCGAACTATTACGAGACACCGCACATCGACCAGCTCGCGAAGGACGGCATGCGCTTCACGCAGGCGTATTCGGCCTGCACGGTGTGCTCGCCGACACGCGCGGCCATGCTGACGGGAAAATCTCCGGCACGGCTGCACATCACCGACTGGATCGCCGGGCATGTGCCGGACAACAGCCGACTCGTGATCCCCAAGTGGACCCTGCAACTGCCAATGGAGGAGGAGACGCTCGCTGAACGGCTCAAAACGCGTGGTTATGCTACAGCAAGCATCGGGAAGTGGCATTTGGGCGGTGAGGAGTTCTACCCGACCAAGCACGGCTTTGATGTGAACATCGCCGGCACGGACAAAGGCTCCCCACCGAGCTATTTTTCACCATACAAGATCGCCACGCTCCCGGACGGTCCGAAGGATGAGTTTTTGAGCGATCGCCTGACCAGTGAGGCGGTGAAGTTCATCGAGAAAAACAAAGCGAAGCCGTTTTTCGTCTATTTGCCTCACTACGGGGCGAAGTATCAGGCCAAAAAAGCCGACCGTGGACACAGCAATCCGGTGTATGCCGCGCTGGTCGAGAGCGTTGATGACAGCGTGGGAGCACTGCGGGCGAAGCTGAAGGAGCTGAGCCTCGATCAAAACACGATCTTCATCTTCACCAGCGACAACGGCGGTCTCAGCCATCAAGTGCGGTCTGAAGGCTGGTCGCGTGGCCCTACGGACAACAGCCCCGCGCGTCTTGGCAAAGGCAGCGCGTATGAAGGCGGCGTGCATATTCCGCTCATCGTCGCTTGGCCCGGCTTGGTGAAGCCCGGCAGCACCTGCGATGTGCCCGTCATCACTTACGACCACGTTCCCACGCTGCTCGCGGCCACCCAGACACCGCTCAAAAAGGAACAAGTCCTGGATGGCGAGTCCTTGCTGCCGCTGCTCGGACAGACCGACACGCTCGCGCGTGAGGCGATCTACTGGCACTACCCGCACTACCATCCCGGCAGCGCCAGGCCCTACAGCGCCATTCGGGAAGGCGACTGGAAGCTCATCCAGTTCCACGAGGACAACCACGTCGAGCTTTACAATCTCAAGCTCGACGCTGGTGAGAGCGACAACCGCGCCCCCTTCGACGCCGTTCGCGCCATGCAACTGCGGGACAAACTCAACGCTTGGCTCAAAGACACCGGCGCGCAGATTCCCGAGCGCAATCCGAAATACGATCCCGATAAGCCGCTCAACGAGCCGAAGAAGGGCAAAGGCGAGGCCAAGAAGAAGGCGGAGTAAGGTTTCGAGTTCGGTTCCGCAACACGGCTCAACTTGAAACTTTAATCCTGAAACATGAAACTCAGCCTCTGAAGCACGTTGTTATGGGCACCATGAGTGTCAGCCAACCTGTTTCATCCCGTCGTCAGTTCCTCACCCGCAGCGCCACGGCGGCTGCGGCCTTCGGATTTCCCGCCATCGTCAGTTCACGCTCGCCGAATGCGAAGCTGAACCTTGTTTTCATCGGCGTCGGCGGTCGTGCCACGGGAAACATCAAGGAGCTGACGGGTGTCACGCTTTACAATCCGAAGACTGCCGCCAAAAAAGACCCGAAGAAGGCCGGTGAAGCCGTGCCGCCCCCGCCCCCGATCGAAGCGCGTGAAAACGTCGTCGCCCTCTGCGATGTGAACGGCGAGAACCTCGACCGCGCTGCGGAGGCATTCAAAGGGGCGAAGAAGTTCCGCGACTTCCGCCAGCTCTACGATTCCATGAGCGCCTCGGAGATCGACGCCGTCATCGTCAGCACCACCGAGCACACGCAAGAAGCACGTCTATTGTGAAAAGCCGCTCTCCCACAACGTCGCGGAAGCACGCCTCATCACCCAGGCTGCTGCCGAAGCCGGTGTCGTAACGCAGATGGGCACGCAGATTCACGGCATGCCGAACTACCGCCGCGTTGTCGAGTTGATTCAAAGCGGAGCCATCGGCAAGGTGACCGAGGCGCATGTCTGTGTGTCACGCGCCTGGGGTTTGCAGAGTAAGGAGGACGCGGAAAAGAATGGCGATATCGTCTTCGTCACCGAACGGCCCACCGTTGTCGAAACACCGCCGCCCTACCTTGATTGGGATCTGTGGATCGGCCCCGCGCCGATGCGCCCTTACAACAGCGTCTATTTCCCAGGACCGAAGTGGTATCGCTGGTGGGATTTCGGCAATGGCACCATGTCCGACCTCGGCAGTCATTGGAACGACCTACCTTTCTGGGCGCTGAAACTCGATGCACCGCTCAGTGTGGAGGCTTTCGGCCCTGAGCCTCATCCTGAGATCGCTCCCGCTTCGATGCATGCCGTGTATGAATACGGTCCACGTGGAGAAATGCCTGCGTGCAAGGTTCACTGGCACCAAGGAGCCAGCAAACCCGACGCGTGGAAGAACGATCCCTACATCAGCAAGTGGAGCAGCGGCGTGCTATTCATCGGCGACAAAGGCATGCTGCTCTCCGACTACAGCAAGCACGTCCTGCTGCCCGAGGCCGATTTTAAAGACTTTCAGCGTCCGAAACCCTTCATCGCCGACTCTCCAGGCCACCACGCTGAATTTTTGGCCGCCATCAAGAACGGCACGCCTACTGGCAGCCCCTTCAGCTATGCCGGCCCGCTTACGGAAGCAAACCACCTCGGCAATGTGGCGCATCGCGCCGGTGGGAAGATCGTGTGGGACGCGAAGGCCATGCGCATCACGAACCATGAGGCGGCCAACCGTTTTCTGAGCCGCAAACCGCGAGATGGCTGGCATCTGGGCTGATCGAACGGCTGGGAGCGGCGAAAACGTGGGGAAATCCACGGTTGCGATGCGGACACACGAGGCTAATCATCGGCCCCTATGTTTTCCCCCAGCATGACGCGAGCAGGCTGTCGCGCGTTGATCCCAGGCCTTGTCTTTTCCCTTCTCACGGCGGCTCCGGCGCTGCTGGCGCAGTCCTCTGTGCTCGTGGTGGACGCTTTTAACAAGAAGGTCCATGTGGCCGGCAACGCGCAGACCAAACGGCCCGTCGGCGGTCTGGCGAAGATCGCCACCGCGATGGTCACGCTCGACTGGGCGGAGGCGTCCAAGGTGGGCGTCGGTGTGCTGGCCACAGTGCCCAGCTATGCCTTCCAAATCTCCACTCCCGGCAACCTCGGCCTCCAGCCGGGAGATCAGGCAACCGTGCGCGATCTGATCTACGCCACCATGATGGGCAGTGACAACATCGCCGCCATCACGCTGGGAGATTTCGTGGGGCGAGATCATCTCGCGCGACTCGGACGCAGCGGGCATCCGATGGAGGAGTTCGTGAAGCAGATGAACCAGCTCGCCAAGCGTGAAGGTGCACGCGGCACGCGCTTCACCAACCCGCACGGGCTCGAAAACTCGCGTCCTTTGCCCTATTCCACCGCCGCAGACATGGGGCGTCTGTCGATCTATGCCGTGTCTCGGCCTGCTATGCGCTTTTACACGAATCAAAGCAGCCGCAGCATCACCATCTACCGTGGCGGCCAGTCGATCAATGTGCCCATCGGCAACACCAACCAGCTTCTTGGCGTGGACCGCATCGACGGCGTGAAAACGGGCAACACTCCGCAGTCGGGCGGGTGCTTGGTGATCTCCGCTGAAAAGCCCTCCAGTGTGCAGGTGCAGGCGGACAACAGCAGCGTCATCTACCGTCACCGCATGGTGGTCGTCGTGCTTGGCTCTGCCAGCCCCTTTGCAGAAGCTCGCACGTTGCTGCACCAGGGTTGGGCGGCGTATGACCGCTGGCTGGCTGCAGGACGCCCCATCACGAATAAAAAGCAGATGCTCGACCAATTCTAAAATCCCCGTGGCAACCTTCCTGCGCCTTTAATTCATCCATCATCCCAAACTCATGCGAATCGGAATCTTGAACAGCGGTGGGGATTGTCCCGGACTCAATGCCGTCATTCACGGCGTCGTCGGTGCGGCGCACACGCATGGCTGGGAGGTCGTGGGCTTTCGTGATGGCTTTGAAGGCCTGCTCCCGCCCGGTGACTACATGATGCTGGACCCCGACAAGACCATCGGCATCATGAAGCTCGGTGGCACCATCCTCGGCACCACGAACAAAGGCCATTTCGTTGCTAAAGTGGGCGAGGGGAATGTTTCTCAGGTGCCGGTCGAGATTGTGGAGAAGGCCAAAAACACGCTGCGCCACCTCGAAATCGGTGCGCTCATCGTCGTCGGCGGTGATGGCAGCCTCACCACGGGTCTGCAATTGTTCCAGATGGGTATTCCTGTCATCGGCGTGCCGAAAACCATCGACAATGACATCCAAGCCACCGCAATGACGTTCGGTTTCGATTCTGCTGTGGCCGCTGTCGTTGATGCGCTGGATCGCTTGCACACCACGGCGGAAAGCCACAAGCGTGCCATCGTGCTTGAAGTCATGGGCCGTCACGCTGGGTGGATCGCGCTCTACGGCGGCATGGCTGGTGGTGCGGACATCATTCTGCTGCCTGAAATTCCCTTCCAGCTCGAACAAGTGGCCCAAGCCGTCCGCAAACGCGACGCGGCCGGTCGTCACAGCACGCTCGTCGTCGTGGCCGAGGGCGCACGCCTCGAATCGGGTGAACTGCTCACGAAAGAACGCGTTGGCGCTAAAGGCGAGGACCGGCTCGGCGGCATCGGTGATTTTGTGGCCAAACACATCGAAAAAGCCACCGGTAAGGAAACCCGCGCCTGCACGCTCGGCCATTTGCAGCGTGGTGGTGCCCCTACCGCGCTCGACCGCATCCTCGGCGTGCGTTTTGGTGCCAAGGCGGTCGATCTTATCGAGCAAGGCAGCTTTGGCCGCATGGTCAGCTACCAGCACTACCAAGTGGGAGATGTTTCCATCGAAGAGGCAGTCAATCAGCTCCGCTTGGTCAACAAAGACAGCGAGATCGTCAAAGCTGCCCGCGCGATCGGCATTTACTTTGGAGACCTGTAAGCGCATTCATCGGCGAACAATAAAAAAACGGCGGCTGGTGACAGCCGCCGTTTTTTTGGGGATTGAGATCAAGCCAAGGCCGCAAGGCGCTTGGCCAGCGCGTCCTTCGATTGCACACCGACCACCGTGTCTTTGGCTTGGCCGTCTTTGAAGAACACCATCATCGGAATCGAGCGCACGCTGAACTTTGCGGCGAGATTAGGGGCGTCATCGACATTCACTTTGGCGATTTTGACCTTCCCGGCATGCTCCTTGGCCAAGTCGTCAAGGATCGGCCCCAGCATGCGGCAGGGTCCGCACCACTCGGCCCAAAAATCCACGATCACTGGCACGGTGGAATTGGAGATTTCGGCTTCAAAATTTGCTTCGGTGAGAGTGATGACTGCGTCGCTGGCCATGATAGTGAGTGTATGAGTTTGGAAAAGACTACAAGTGCACGCTGGCATCGGTGAGAATCGAATCAACGAAAGTTTTCGCCAAGTCCGCAGCATGAAGGAAAAAACTGAGTCC
>JAJTDU010000178.1 GCA_021298725.1 Verrucomicrobiaceae bacterium
CGCACCACCTTTTTGCTGCGGCCCGTCGGGGCCTTGGCAGTGGCGCTCGCCAAAACATGGCGCGTCGATGCCCAGCACGACGTAACCGGCCTCCGCCAGCGCCGGACCGGGTGCTACCGGGGTCGCGTTCGTGCCCAGGAGTTCGTTTTTGCCGATGTCATACTGCCCGCCGTGCCAGTGGCAGTAAAGAATGGCCGGAGCTTGGGTTTGGGCCGTCGCCGTCTTCGGAATGAAGAGAAAGCCCTTCACCAGCTCGCCCGCGCCGTTGTCGAACTGGATCGTTTCGAGCGTGTGAGTCCCTTTGTCTTCCTTCGTGATGACTTGGAACGCCGACACTGGCGGTCGTGGCGGCAGATCGCCGAGTAGTTCGTTCAGCTTGGCCCGGATTTCGCCACGCTGCTGCTGCCACGCGTCCAGACTCGCCGACACCTTCAGCGGTGGAGCGATCTTGGTTTGAGCCAGCCAGGCTTCGGCGTTCGGTTCAGCGGCTTGCATGCGGGTGAGGAGCAAAAAGAGGCAGACAGCAGTCGTGCGCATACCTCGCTTCTATCAGGCGGCCAAATTTCACGCAACAACCATCCCGGGCTTTCGTTCCCAGCGGCCCATGAAACCAACTTCTCTAATCACTCTCTGCCTTGCGCTCTCCGCCATCGGTCTTCGCGCTGAAGACAAGCCGCTGCTCGCTGTTCCCGGCGCAGTCATTTATGAAAGCAAGCTCGATGCCGCTCCCGGCGCGCCTTGGAAGGCCGCCAAGGGCAAGTGGGAGCTGGTCGAGGGCGTAGTGCGTGGTTCGGAGCTAGAAGCGGATAAGCATGGCGCCGTCACCCGCCTGCCGAACAAGCTGCAGGACTTCGTGATCGAGTATGAGTTCAAATTTGCAGGCGCCCGCACCACGAGTCTTTCGATCAATGCGGTGAAGGACCACATGGCGCGCATCAGCATCACGCCGAAGTCCGTCGCCATTCAGAAGGACGACAACGACCACGAAGGGCCGGACAAAGCCGTCGTCTTCGCCCGTTTTTCCACGGAACTCGCCCCCGGCACCTGGCACAAGGTGCGCCTGGAGATGGTGGGAGATTTGATGCTCGGCCAAGTGAACGAACTCGTCGCCTGGGGCGCGAGCGACCTGTTCAAAACGCCGAAGATGGCCCCAGGCTTCACCGTCGGCGGTCAGTCGGTCGATTTCCGCAACCTCTCCATCCGTGAGGCCACGCAGAATCCCGCCTGGGAAGAGGTGAAGGCCAAGCTGCCTAAACCCGGCGAAAAAGTGGCTCCTGCCGCCACTCCCAAAGGCAAAGGGAAGGGCAAGAAGAAGGCGGCATAAGGTCGTGCATTGACCAAGCCATGCGTCTTCGCTAAAAAGACGCATGGCATTTCCCATTCGTTCCCCACGTGACATGGTCGGCGGCATTTACGTCTTCGGCCGCATCCTCGACAAAATCCGTCTGTTCGCCAAAGAGGGCAAGCTGCCCGAGGGCTACCACCTCGGCTATCTGACCGGCAGCCGCACCTTCGACGAACGTGTGTGCAAGTTTCTCGGGGTCGATTTCAACGAGCTGACTCAACGCACGCTCGAAGGCGGGACGGACGAGGAAATCCTCGAATGGTGCTGCCAGAACGGCAACCGACCGACGACTGAGCAGATCGAAATCTGGAACGGCTTCATGTCCAAGCGCGGCTGGCGCGACGCCGCCTCCAAGGGCCTCGTGGAGCAGCGAGCGGAGGCAGGTCTCGGTGATCGCGAAGACATCGTGACTTTCTTCGACCTCATGGACGCGGAAGAAGGCCAAGCGCAGATCAACTCGTGACTGAGGCTGAGCACCGTGCCTGCCAAGTGACTCACTTCAGGGCCTGCTGCTGGCGCTTCAGCTCTTCGATCAGCGCAGCCGGGTCGGCTACGCTCAGCATGACCGTGTAACCTTCCGTCGTGGGAATGCGTGCGACGTGGGTGCGGTCGGTGACGTAGAGCAGGGCTTTCATGCCGTTGCGTAGTTTGAACCATCCAGCGGCGTAGCCGGGCAGCCCGGTGCCCATCGTGCGCCACTTGGGCTGATGATCCTTGTCGGTGTTGAGGTTGGTGACGACGGCTTCGTCGAGCTTGAGTGACTTGAACGGAATTAAACGGCCGTAAAGATCGCCTTGGAGCCGCAGGCCTTCATTTGAGACGGTGAACATGGCATGCCGCATGGACCAGGCGAGCCAGCCCATCATGAGCAACGCGCCCACAAGCACGAGGCCGATGATGACGAAGAACCACAGCGATTTGCTGGCGGCGGGGATCATCGGGAAGACGGTGGAGGCGGTCATGGGGTGAGTTTGCTCGGCGTCTCGAATGATTCCAAGCAAAGAAAAACCCGGCAGCCTTTCCGTCTGCCGGGTTTGGATGATGCATTCGCCAAACTAGGACTGTCTTTGCTGTCTGAGAATCGACTCGAGATCAGGCGCAGGTTGGAAGACGCGCTGTTTGCCCTCGATTTGGGACGTGAGAAGCCCCTTTTCTTCGAGCGTGAGCAAATCTGTGCGCGCTGTCATGGAAGAAATGCCGTGGCTGCGCTGGTGGCTGTCGAAGGTATATCGAGCGGTGGTCGGATTTTCGAGAGCATGTTGAAAAAGGGCTCTTTGGCGATGATTGAGCCAGCTTGCCTGGCGGAGGTTTTCCTGTTGTGCACGGAGTTCAGCGGACTTTCTGGCCAGATAATCATGCAGGTTCTGAATCGACTCCTCGATGCAGCGCATCTGGTGGAGGATGAAATAGTTCAGGTCGTTGTCATCGGACTCCGTGAGCAGGAATGCGCGGTAATAGTCCGCAGGCGAGCGCAGCAAGGCCTGGGAGATGGAGATGAACTCAAACAGCCAGAAGCCCCCTCGAAGCATGGCCCAGTAAAACAAGGCGCGTGCGGTGCGGCCGTTGCCATCGACAAAGGGATGATCGTAGGCCAGCCAGAAATGCAGGATGATGGCCCGGATGACGGGATGGAGATATCCGTGAAGCTCCTGGCGGTTGGCAAACTCGCACATCGCCGCAAGCCTGTCCGGCAGTTGCGCGGCAGCGGGCGGAATGTGAAACACATTGTCTTCATCATCGCCGACTTCGATGTGTTCGTCAGGCCGACGCAAGCGGCCAACAGCATCGGGCTTGTCGAGCGCATCACGCGAGATCATCGCATGAATCTCCAGCACCAGATCGGGCGTTAGCGGCTTGTCTTTGATCTTCTGGAGATGCTGCATCGTGATGAAGTTGTTCACGATCATCCGCTCTCCCTTGTCCCTTGGCTTGCGGCCAGTGCGGAGCAGGTCACGGGCTTTTTCACGAGTCACGGCGGCCCCCTCGAGCAGACTGGAGGTGACAGCTTCCTCCATCAGCGAGTTGATCTTGTAGCGGGTCTGAGTGGCCGAGTTCCCTGCCGATTTGGAGACATGGTCCGGCATGGCGATGTTTCCCGCGCAACGCTGGTCGATGTGATGAAGCGCCTCGAACATTTCTGGAACCAGCGAGAAGCTGAAATGGGTTCCCTTCTTGTCTTTCAACGGCACGGACTGCCGGGCTGACTGGCGTGCCGTCTTGGCAAGTAGCCACCATTCCTCCCGGGTCATGCTGGGCGGCTCTGGACGTGCGAGAACATCATCCCAATGCAGATATTGCCCGTGCTGGGTAGCGGACAGGTTTTCCTGGCTGAACAGCTCTTTCCAGCGCTGAGCATGGCCCAAGGCGACCATCAGCAAGGATTGATAGGGAGGTGGGGGCTCTGGAATGCGCATCTAGCTAAAATGTCTCTAATTAGAGTCTAATTAGAGACATTTTAGAGGGTTGGCAACCGCTCAGTCGGCCTAAGGGCTGTGCAAAAGACACCCAATTACCCATTCGCACGCAGGATCTGCGCGAGCACATACGGCAGGATGCCGCCGGCGCGGTAGTAGTCGATTTCGACCGGGGTGTCGATGCGGACGACCAGCGGGATGTCGAAGGACGTGCCGTCTGACTTGTGGACGCGGAGGGTGGCTTCGCTCATGGGCTTGAAGTCGTTGGACAGGCCCAGGAGGTCGAAGGTGGCATCGGGGAGGTCTTTGACTTGGTCGTAGTCGGCCTTGTTCTTGAAGTTGCAGGGCAGGACGCCCATGCCGACGAGGTTGCTGCGGTGGATGCGCTCGAAGGATTTTGTTATCACGGCCTTCACACCGAGCAGACGGGTGCCTTTGGCGGCCCAGTCGCGACTGGAGCCCATGCCGTAGTCTTCACCGCCGAGGATGATGCTCGGCGTGCCAGCGGCTTTGTAGGCCTCAGCGGCGTCGTAGATGCTCATTTCGGTGCCTGCGGGCTGAAGCAGCGTGTCGCCGCCTTCTTTGCCGCCGAGCATGAGGTTCTTGATGCGCACGTTGGCAAAGGTGCCGCGGGTCATGACGAGGTCATTGCCGCGACGGCTGCCGAAGCTGTTGAAGTCGGCCTGCGTGACGCCGTTTTCGAGCAGGAAGCGGCCTGCGGGGCTGGCTTTCTTGATCGCACCAGCAGGGCTGATGTGGTCGGTGGTGACGCTGTCGCCAAAGATGCCGAGCGGGCGTGCGCCTTTGATTTCGGCGATGTCGCCGGGGGTCATGCTGAAGTCAGCAAAGAAGGGCGGATGCTGGATGTAGGTGGACTTGCCGTCCCACTCGAAGACCTCGCCGATGCTGCCCTGGATCTCGTTCCACTTCGGATTCTGCGAGGCGAAGTCGGTGTAGAGCTTGCGGAAGACATCGGGGCTGAGAGCGGACTCCATGGCATCCCGCACTTCTTTGAGCGTGGGCCAGATGTCCTTCAAATAGACGCCGCTGCCGGCGACGAGTTCGTCTTTGCTCAAATCAATATCGACAGTGCCAGCGATGGCGTAGGCGACGACGAGCGGGGGCGACATGAGGAAGTTTGCCTTGATGCTCTGATGCACGCGGGCCTCGAAGTTACGATTGCCACTGAGAACGCTGGCAGCGACGACGTCCTGGCCTTTGACGACATCTTCAATGCCGGCGTCGAGCGGGCCGGAGTTGCCGATGCAAGTGGTGCAGCCGTAGCCGACGGTCTGGAAGCCGAGCTGGTCGAGCTCGACCTGGAGGCCGGTCTTGGTGAGGTAATCGGTCACGACGCGGCTGCCTGGGCCGAGGCTGGTTTTGACGGAAGGCTTCACGGTGAGGCCCTTCGCGTTCGCTTTTTTCGCGAGCAAACCGGCGGCGAGCATGACGCTCGGATTGGAGGTGTTCGTGCAGCTCGTGATGGCCGCGATGAGCACGGAGCCATCGGTGATGGTGTCTTTCGTGTCGGCTTTGCTGTTCACGACGACTTCGGCGGGCTTAAAGGACTCCGCTTTGCCGAAACCACCGGCCTTCACATCCGCGCCGAGCAGGTCGCGGAATTTCGTCTTCAAAGCAGGCACCTCGATGCGGTCCTGCGGACGCTTCGGACCGGACACGCAGGAGTCTTGCAAAGCTCCTCGCTGCGGCCGGTGCCGCGCAGGTAGGCGACGGTTTCCTCGTCCACGCCGAAGAAGCCCATCGTCGCGCCATACTCAGGAGCCATGTTCGCGATGGTCGCACGGTCGGTGACCGGCAGGCTGACCGCGCCAGGGCCGTAGAATTCGACGAATTTGCCGACGACACCGAGCTTGCGCAGCTTCTGAGTGACTTCGAGCACGAGGTCAGTCGCGGTGACGCCTTCTTTGAGCGCTCCGGTGAGGTAAACGCCGACGACTTCCGGCACGAGGAAGGTCACCGGCTGGCCGAGCATGCCCGCTTCCGCTTCAATGCCGCCCACGCCCCAACCAACGACGCCGAGGCCGTTGATCATCGTCGTGTGCGAATCGGTGCCGACGAGCGAATCCGGGTAATACACGCCATCTTTCTCCAGCACGCCCTTGGCGAGGTATTCGAGGTTCACCTGATGCACGATGCCGATGCCGGGAGGCACGACTTTGAAGGTATCAAAGGCCTGCTCACCCCATTTCAGGAACTGGTAGCGCTCCTTGTTGCGCTCAAACTCCAGCGCGAGGTTTTGATTCAATGCATTCTGAGTTCCGGCGAAATCGACCTGCACGCTGTGATCGACGACGAGGTCCACAGGCACGAGCGGCTCAACCATCTTCGGGTTCTTGCCGAGTTCCTTCACTTTGGAGCGCATGGCGGCCAGATCGACGAGCAGCGGCACGCCCGTGAAGTCTTGCAGCACGATGCGGGCAACGGTGAAGGGGATTTCATACTCGCCGGGCGCTTTCGCATTCCAGTTGGCCAGATTCTTCACATCGGCGTCGGTGACCTTCTTGCCATCCAGATTGCGCAACAGCGACTCCAGCACGATGCGGATGGAAACCGGCAGCTTCGAGACTTTGCCGATGCCAGCGGCCTCAAGAGCCGGGAGGGAGTAAAACTTGCCGGCGGAGCCGTTGCCAGTGGTGAAGGTCTGAGGGGTGTTCATTGTCGAGTGTCGCGGGGAATCCCGCAGGGATAGCGAATAGAGCACGAATGACACCAGATTTTTTGTGCTCGCGGCCTTCCTGCGCGATTTTCCGTCTCAAACCAGCCTCCGTTCGAGCCATGATGTGATTGGCGGCTTTTTGCGTGCTGGCGGCCGTGACGGCAGCCGGATGCCCCTCAAGAACTGCCGGTTTGGAGCGTGCAGGCGCTGCAGGCGTCGCACAGATCACAGCTCACGCCGTGGGGATTGTCCACGCACTTCGGGCAATGGGCACAAAGCATGCAAAAGCGACGCTGCTTGGAGGTGCAGGCTGCGGGTTGGCAGCTTGAGCGCGAGGCGTCCTTCCTGGCATAAGTGCAAGCGCGGGAGGAAAGTGTCTGGATAACCGTGGGAACGTCCGTTTTCATGACTTTTGCGTGGGTTAACCCCACCCATGGCCCAGAACTTAAAAACGCGCTATTGGTCGGAAGACCAATACGACCAACTTTTTTTCAGCCGCGTTGCGCGGACGCTTCTCCTGCTCAACTTCAGCCGATGTCCGCCGAATCTGTGACAAACGAACAGCCAGCCTACTTGAAATGGAGCGGAGGTTCTCTGCCTTTGACGGGACCGTGTGTCATCGGACGCCGTTCCGACAACGACATTTCCATCAACAACGTGCAGGTTTCCCGCCGCCACGCGCTGCTGATGAACCACAATAGCGTATGGTGGCTCAACGACTTAGGCAGCCGCAACGGGATCTATCTCAACGGTTTGCGTATCACGAGCGCCCGCCGCCTGCGAGATGGCGATGAAATCCGCATCGCCAACGATCGCATCACGTTCAAGAACGGTCAGCAGGGGCTGCTTCTCCGCAGCACCATCGTCGGCAGCACCACGCAGCTTGCGCAGCCGGATGAAAACGACGCTTCGTACTCCCCGGTGGTCAGCGAGCTGCTCATCTCCTCTCTGCAAGGCGAGATTCTAGAGGGTGAAAAGGCCGCACAGTGGTTTTTTGGCAAAAAACTGGAACGCAGCCCCGGAGCGGAGCGTTTCTGCCTCCCGCCCCAGGTGCGTGAGTGGCTGACCAGAATGATGGAGACTTCAGCAGCGTTTGCCCCGCTGGAAATCCAGGAGGGCGAGAAAAAACTCGTGGTTTCCCTGGCGCGCTGCAAAGACGAGCGCTGCTTCCTGCTACTGCGGGAGGAATCAGCCCAAGTCTCCATCGAACGCCTTCAAACCCTCGGTCTGACCGAGCGCGAAGCCGAGGTCATGCACTGGGTGTGTGAGGGCAAGCAAAACCCCGAGATCGCAGGGATTCTCTATGTCACGCTGCATACGGTGAAACGCCACATCGAGCACATCCTCAAAAAGCTCGGAGTCGAGAGCCGGCAGAAGGCCATTAAGGCTGTGACGGACCGGCTGGGAGCGTAAATAACCCAGCCTGCGTCATTCGTTCCAGAGCAACCCTGAGAAGACCCATCTCGCTGAATTGGCTGCTCAAGCTGTTCCTCCGAAGAGCGTCCCGATGGAAAACGGGATTCAACCCTCCGTGTGTCTGGAGTCAGGCAGATGGAAGTTGTTCGCAGCTCTTATGATTGAGATGAATTCATTGGCCAATTCCTCATATCAGTAAGGGCTGGGAAGAAGTGCAACAACCGCGTTCCGCGTTGCAACCATGCGGGTTCCACAGCCTCTGCTGTTGTGAATGGATTTGATGAAGTCTGTGAGTGACACCGAATAACCTGGAGTTGTCGGCATCAGGGCTGGGTTTTGCCAGTTTGTTGGTCCTGCTGTTCACAGGCTGTTCGCAGCCGTTTTTTCAGCTCAGGATTGTCGAGCGCGGCTTGGGCGGCCTGGGTTTCGGCGTCTTTTTTGCTGCGACCACCGCCACGTCCGAGTTCCGTCTCCCGCCAGGAGACGGCAGCGATGAATTGCTTGGCGTGATCGGGTCCTTCTTCGTCCACGATGGTGTAAACGAGGCTCTCGGTGCTGACCGCTTGAATCTGCTCCTGGAGCAAACCTTTGGGATTGGCTTCCAGGTCGCCTCTGCCGATCGAGCGTAGGTCTTCGGCGAAGATATGGGCGGCAAATTGTTGTGCAGCTTGGTTTCCGGCGTCGAGATGGATGGCGCCGGCGATGGCTTCCAGCGCGTCGGCGAGTGAGGAATCGCGGTCCCGGCCGCCATTGGCCTCCTCACCACGACCCATGATGAGATGTGGGCCGAGATTCAAGCGGCGGGCCACACGGGCGAGCGCCTTGGTGGAGACGAGCTGGGCGCGGGCCTTGGTGAGCACGCCTTCATCCGCCTGCGGGAGCTGGTGGAACAGCAGGTGCGAGAGCGTGAGCTGCAGTACCGCGTCTCCGAGGAATTCGAGGCGCTGATTGTCTGCCTGCGGTCGCTGGTGCTCGTAGCCGACACTGCCGTGCGTGAGGGCGAGCTGGAGCAGTGCGGGATCGCGAAAGGTGTGCCCGAGGATGGTTTCCAGCTTTTCCATGTGTGGCGCGACTCATGCCGCTGGATCACTGGCGCTCCAGTGAAAAGTGGGGTGACCGACGGGATTCGAACCCGCAACAACCAGAATCACAATCTGGGGCTCTACCGTTGAACTACGGCCACCATCTCAATCGAGAGTGCGCGCATAGTAGCCGGTCGGGAAGGTTGCGCCAGCGAAAATTCAGGGGGGGCGGTCAGGTTGTTCACAATGCCTCTGTGTCTGATCCTTTGCACAAGGTGCTTTGATCCGACGAATCGCAGGCTCGAAGATACCGCATGGAAAAACTCATTTCACTCTTCTCTGCCTTGATCGATTTCTTCCACGGCACCGGGAATTTTTTCAAGGACGTCGGCAATCCGTTCCAAAACGTCGAAACTTTGATCATTGGCCTCATGCTGGCCGTTGCGGTGGCAGGCATGGCGGCGAATGGGATTTTCAAGCCGAGGCGCAAGCCCAGGGATTTTCCGTGGGAGTGATTTGGCAGACTTGGTTTAGTGGTCCTTGCATGGTTCACACCTTGTATCAGTGAGGTATTTCGACGGACGGATGCTGTTGCTTGGCCGAACAATGAAGGTCATTCACCCACTCGTTGGTTTGTCGGCAGCTTGATGTCCGCGAATGGGAGGCAATATCACGCGGTTGCGCGTTCCTGCCTGCGGAACCACAGCCAGGGCAAGGCGAAGGCGGCGGTGATGAGGACGGTGAGCACGCCGATCATTGCGGTCATGCCGAGGGTGATGAGGCCGCGATTGCTGCCGGTGGCGAGAGCGCCGAAGGCCAGGCCGGTGCTGAGGCCACAATAGGCGAGCGAACGGCCCAGCGCGGCCACGCGTTCGCGCGTCATGCCTGGTTCCCGCAGCGCATGCATCACATGAATGGTGAAATCGAGACCGAGGCCGAGGCAGAGCGGCACCGCGCCTACACTCATGAGATTCCAGGTGAGGCCAAACGCGCTCATGCCGCCGAGTAAAATCCAGCCGCTGGCGGCGAGCACGAGGAAGGCAAACCCACGCTCCTGCCAGCCGTGAAACACGAGGAAAAACAGGACAATGGCGATGGCGGCCGTCGGAACGCACACGCGCAGAATCTCGCGCTTCAAGAGCGGCTCCAACGAGGTGCGCAGGAAGGCCCAGCCAGCGGGATGCGCCCCTGGGATTTTCTCCAGCGCATGCAGCACGGCGGCTTTTTCCAAACCGCGGCCTGCAGCGAGGCGGAGCGAGCCCAGTGCCATCCAGCCGTGTTCCTCGTGCTTGGAGACAATGCCGCCGAGGTTTTCCAGCACGACGGGCTTTGGCCACAGCGGCAGCGTGATCTTGGGGGCGGTCCATTCGCGCCATTGTTTGAAGACGTTCTGCGTGAGTGCGAAGGCCACCTCGGTGAATCCGGCGGCATCCACGGCTCGGCGAAGTTCGTCCTCACGTTGGGCGAGGGTTTGCAGCGCTTTGAGATTGGCTTTCTGCGCCTCGGCGTCAGGCACGAGCGCCAGCGGCAGCAGGTGGCTTTCGACCTCGTCGGTTTTCAGCACGCCTTGTGCGGTGATGATGCTCTGGCGCAGCGCGGTGGCATCGTTCGCGGCGAAGATGAGCGGGATGTTGCGCCCTGGCTCGGCGTTCGCGTCCATCAGGCGTTTTTCGATGACCTCAAACACATCGAAGGCCTCGCTCTTGTCCGGCCGCAGCACGGCGGAGCCGAAGTCCATCTTCGGCAGGCCGTGGGCGATCAAGACCATCGTCGCGGCGATCAAACCCAGGCCGACGAGCCAGCCCATGACGCTCTGCATTTTAAGGGCGATGTTGGTGGAGCCTTGATGCTCCACGATCTTGCCCGTTTTCATGCCCAGTGGCAAAAAGCCAAACAGCATGACTGCCGCGCCGATCAACACGCCCAGCGCGGACAACACTCCGAGCTGCGCGACACCTGGAAGCTGGCTGAGGCCCAGCATGGCAAAGATGCCCGCGATGCTGACCGCTGACCACGCCACACCGGGCTGCACACGACGGCAAATGCTCGCAAAATTCTCGCCCGGATGCTCCCGCGCCACATGCATGCAGCAGCCAGAACAGAAAGCCGACGATGAACGTGACCGCGCCAATCGACTGCCGCATGTCTCCTTCCATGCCGGTGGCGATCTCGGCCTGAAACGCCGGATCGCCGGTGAAGCCGATCTTCACGCCATTGAGTTCGCCCTGCTGCGGTAGCCACTTCTCACGCACCGCGCTCTTGATCTGCGTGAGCCAAGCGTTCGCGGCACGATAATCGGCCAGCGCTTGGCCAGGCGGCGTGACAAACAACAAGCGCAGTGTGCCGTCGGCGCTGCTGAACTCATCGCTCATCATGCTGCTCATGTCTGCCCCGCCGCTGAGGAGCTGCATGGCTCCGCGTGAGAGTCCGAGCGGATCGTAACCGCTCATGGTGGCGTTTTGCAGATCGAGCGATGTGCCGGCGGTTTCCTTCGCTTTCGTCAGCAGGGCCGAGAGCGACGCCGCATCGAGTGAGGCGGTCAGTTTCGCGACCTCTTGCGGCGGTGCGTTGAGCCAGAGATAAGCGACGACTTCCGCGATGATCGCAGGATCGGATTGCAGCAGCGATTGGCTGCGCACACTGGCGCAGAGCTCCGGTTTGGAAGCAAGATGTTCGGCCAAAGCATCCGCCGTGACCTCGACGAGCGCCGGATCATCAGCCTGCACGGTGATGAGCAGCAGGTCGCGCTTCTGCTCGCGCAACAAACGCGTGCCTTGCAGTCCTGGCAACTCTTGCGGCAGCAGGCTGAGTGGATCGACATCGAAATCCAGCCGCGACACCCCAAACCAGCCCGCCACGATGACGAGCAGCACAAACAGCAGGCGAAGCGGGGCGGGTTTCACAGTTTGGACCAGTCTTGCACCGGCAGTCCGCTGACTCGCTGGAACTCGGATGTGTTGTTCGTCACCAGGATGCCATGGC
>JAJTDU010000179.1 GCA_021298725.1 Verrucomicrobiaceae bacterium
GTTCATGCTCAACAGCAATGTGGTAGAAGACCTCCAGAAGCTGCCGGTGGAGTTCACGGGCGATGGAGATGGCCTCAGCCCGCCCCTAGAATGGTCTGGCGCACCCGCCGCGACGAAGAGCTACGCCTTGATCATGGATCATGTGACGCCTGATGGTGACAAGAAGTGGTATTGGACCGTCTATGACATCCCCGCGAGTGCCGCGAGCCTTCCGAAGGATTCGCAGAGCATTGGCAAAGTCGGCACCGGTTTCAAAGGCGAAATCGGCTACGAGCCGCCACACTCGAAAGGCCCCGGCGCGAAGACGTATGTGATCACGATGTATGCCCTTTCGGAGCCGCTGAAGCTCGCTGGCACGCCCGGACGCGAAGAACTCATGGAAGCGATGAAAGGCAAGGTGCTGGCGAGTTCGTCGCTACGCGTCGTTCATTCAAGTGGAGGATCGGTCAGATCAATGCGACCTGGAAGACCAAAAACTTCTTCCGCGGCCCCATCAACGGCGACACCGCCAATCCCAAAGTCATCCAAGACCCACTCCCCGCCAACTGGTGGGCCATCGACTTCGACGACAGCACTTGGAAGAGCGCCAAAGAATACACCATCGAAGAAGTCGATCCCAAACAGCCCTACTTTGACAACGACTTCGAAGGCACCAAGTTCATCTGATCCGACGACATTGCCCTCGACAACACCGTCATCTTCCGCACCAAAGTCGAGAAGCTTGGCTGGACTGCACGCTGGAACACGAAGCCGGATCTCGACGCGAGCAGCGTGCCGACACGATAGTCTTCGCCAAATGGGCGGCGCGATCCGAGTTTCGCGCTGTCGAGATTTTGGATAGTTGGCGTATTCTCGGACACCCCATGCCTGTCCCAGAAGACATCGCCGCCACCTTGCTGGCCGAGCGCCTGCCGCTCACAGCGTTCTTTGCCAGCGTGACGCGGGATTTTCATCTGGCGGAGGATGTGTTTCAGGAGATGTGCGTGAAAGCAGTGGCGCGGGCGGACAGCTTCGAGACCACGGCGCATCTCATGAACTGGGCACGGCTGACCGGGAAAAATCGTGCCATCGACATCCTGCGGGCGCTGAATGGGCGCTATGTTGGCCTCAGTGATGAAATGCTGGCTCTGCTGGCCGAGGAGTGGCCGGAAAAATCACGCGCGGAGGCCATGCAGGAGGCACTGGGCCAGTGCATCACGCAGATCACGCCGAACAACCGTGAAATGCTGCGTCTGCGCTACTTTGAGCGTCGCAATTGCTCTGACGTGGCCGCGATCATGGGCCGCAAGATCGAAACCGTCTATCAAGCCCTTGCCCGCCTGCACAAAACCCTCGGCGACTGCATTCGCGCCCGCCTTCAAACTGAATCCGCCTCATGAACGACACCGACTTTCTCCACCTGCTCATGCGTCATCAGGACGGCACGCTCACGCCGGATGAACTCGCCGCCTTCGAGACCGCCATGCGTGACGATCCCGCGAAACGCCAGCTCTTCGCCGAGACTCAACTGCGCTCGATGGCGCTGCATGATCGCTTTCGGCAGGAGGCTTTCCAAAGTGGCTGCGGCTTTAGCCGCACTTCCGAACGGAAGCGTTTCACCTGGATCACCCGCCCCATCACCGCGATGGCCGCTGGGCTCGTCATCGGCCTTTTCAGCGCGTCGATTGTCTGGGCCATCTCATCGCCCAAGGCGACCACTGAGAGGCTGTTTTCGCTCCTCAACGGCTCATTCGATGAAAACCGTCTGGAGCGCGGTTTTCCCCACCAACTGGGCTTTTGGAGCGGCGATGAGGCCGCGATCCGCGATGACCAACTGTGCTTCATCGCCCCCAGCAGTGATTCGGGCGATCCCACGGGCCGCGCGATCTCCTGCGATGTCTTCCAACTCGTCGATCTACGCCCGCTGCGGCACGCTCTGAGCCCGGAGGGTGATTCGGTGCTCGAACTCAGCGCCGATTTTCGCGATGGACGCGCCGCCAACACTAAGCCGTCTGTGTCCTTCTTCGGTCAGCTCTACCTCTTCTCAGGCGATCCAGCCTCACTCCACCAGAAATGGCCGCAAAGCATCCCTGAAGCTCTCGCCAGCGGCAGCGCCCAAGTCACCACGCTCGGCTCCGATGCCAAAGGTGTGCGCACCCTCAACGCGAAGTGCCTCATTCCCGCTCAAGCCGACTTCGCCGTCATCCAAATCTCCGCCCGGCCCAATCTCCGCCCGGCCAAGCTCGACCAACTGTCCGCAGATAACGTGAAGCTGACCTTGAAGAACCAGCCCACTCTGCCCGTGCGCATCGTGCAGCGCTGAGCTCAGCAGTAGGCAGGAGAATGGGGGCAAGAGAATGTCTTGTCTTATTCTTCTGCCCCCATTCTCCTGCCTAAAATGCTTTGTCGAGTGTCTGAATGGTTCTCCGTATTCTCCAAGATGATCCGTCAAACCTTCCTCCTTCTGTTCGCCTCCACCGCCGTCGCTCTCGACTATCCGCACGTCACCGCCGAGCCTCAGATGGCCGGCTGGCCGCTCACGACAGAAGAACGTGCTTATGTCATCGACAAGCCCGAATACGAGCGCCGTCCGGGTCGCGAGTCGAGCAAGCATCTGCCGAAGCTTTGGCCTCAAGTGCCCAGCGCTGGCCATTTTGGCGGCGATTCATGGCTGAAGCTCCACGAGGCGCATGTGAAGACCGTGCAGGCGAATCAAGGCCCGCTCGATGTATTGCTCGTCGGCGACAGCATCACCATCCAGTGGGGCGAGTCGTGGAAGAAGCACTTCCCCGACCTCAAAGTCGTCAACATCGGCATCGGTGGAGACAAAACACAAAACGTCCTCTGGCGTCTGGATCACGGCGGCGTCGAAGGTTTGCAGCCGAAGGCCATCGTGCTCATGATCGGCAACAACAACATGTTCTTCACCCCAGAGACCGGTGTCGAAGCTGCCGCGAAGGGCATCGAGATGTGCCTAAAGAACCTGCGGGAGAAGTTCCCCGCCGCCGTCATCATCGTGGCAAAGATTCTGCCAGCCCACACACCCGGCAATCGCTTTTACGAAGACATCAAGAAGACCAACGCCGCCATCGATCCCCTCAAGCTCGAAAACGATCCGAACGTGAAAGTCCTCGATCTCTGGTCCGACTTCACCCAAGCGGATGGCATGATCAATAAGGACCTCTTTACCCCGGATAACATCCACCTCTCGCCCGCAGGTTATGCGGTGTATGCGGAGCGATTGAAGCCTCTCTTGGTTCGGAAATAGCCTGAAATCGACAAGAGAATACTGATCCTTACGCTTCTATCCCCGTTCTGCTGTCGAAAAACCCGAATCATGAAAACTCTGCTGCGACGGCACCGCGGAACTCTACGACCACCAATGTTAAGGTGAAGACGAGCACAAAGCCTTGAAAACGATCCGATCTGCGGGGATAGACAAAAAAACAAAGGCTCAGCCGTCTTTGTGAGTGAACATGTCTCCTCGTCTTTACTGGATTCTTTCTCTGCTGTGCGCTCTTACGGTCGCGACGATCGTTGATTGGTTTGCATTCGGCACAGCGAAGCAGGAACAACGTTTGATGCCCTCATCGCCCCAAACGAGCACGGATTTGACACGGACGGCTCCGGGGAATACGCCTCCAGATTTCCTGAAGCGCATGCTGAACGGTGAAATCGCCAAACTCACACCGGAGCAGATCAAGCACTATGTGGAGTCGCGTGGGCGCGATGCGCTGAGTTTGGTCGTGGCATCCTTCCTCAGTGGAAGCGGGGATCAATGGCTCGAGGAGGCGACGGAGCGGTTCCCTGATGATCCGCGCGTCGCAGCGGTGATGCTCATCAAACGCGGCAGCAGCCCGGAAGCATCGGAGTGGATCGCACGGCTGAAAGAGGGCGATCCCGGCAACTCTCTGGGCTATTTATTGGCAGCGAAATCGGCGCTCGATGGCAAGGACCTCAATGCAGCGCTGAAAGAACTATCGGCACTCGAATCGACACGACTGAATGATTATCGTGAGACATGGCAGTCCGGCATCACCGACGCGTATCGCAGCGCGGGCTATCAAGGCATGGAGGCAGAGTGGCTTGGCCTGTGGCAGGTGCCGGTGGCGACGGGTGAGATGGGCCGGTTGAGTGCTGGAATCGCGGAGGCGATGGTCGCCGCCCAGGAGCGGGGAGATCGGGCCACGGCAGAAGCGCTGGGGCGGTCTGGCATGAAGGCCGCCGCGCTGGTGAGCGGTCGAGGCGATCGTGATTTGCTCATCAACCAACTCATCAGCGTCTCGATGGAGCGCAAGTTGCTGAATCAGCTTCATGCCTTTGATTTTATCCCCGGTGACGAGCGCCTCGTCGTGGACAGGCTGAGCGAAATGGACAAGCGCATCGCCCGCATCAAATCGGTGATCCAAAGCCACACGGAATTGCTGCCCACCCTGACCGAGTCAGAACTACGCCAATTCACCCGCCGCGTTCAGGTGGAGGGTGAACTCAAGGCCATGGAGTGGCTGGTCGCACAGCGGCAAGCAGCTAGGTGAGGCATTCCCCTGCCCCCAGGGATGCACTTCGCGTCTCTACGGTCAGCCTGCGGCTGTCTCGCTTCGCTCGGCTCTCTTGTCGATGATCTTCAAGACCGTCTCCGATCTGGCGTATTGGCAAGATGCTTCGTTTTTGCTTTCTCATTGTTTACCTGATCGTTCCCTTGGCTGCGCTCGATGCTGCTGAAGAATCAGCCATCCAGATCACCGACCGCACGGTCATCTTCAAACACACCAGCACCGATCCGAAGGACCCGGCAAATACCTCGGGCTACAATCTCGGGCCGAGCCTCGCACTGCTGCCGGATGGGCGGTTGATGGCCGCGTGGTTCTCGTCGCCAGCGGAGGGGGCGGAGTCTCAGCGCATCGTGCAGGCGTTTTCATCAGATCAAGGCCGCACTTGGGGCGAGGCGACCGTCTTGCAGGACATCGCGGGTAGGGCCGACTTTGATCCCTCGCTGTTCGTCGCCGGGAAAGAGACGTTCTTGTTCTTCTCCTGCTTCGATCCGCAGATCGACATCTACTTCCGCCGCAGCAGTGACTCGGCCCAGACGTGGACCGCGCCGATGAAGCTCTACCAGCCGAACCACACCACACGCTCCAATGGCATCGCGTTGTCCACCGGCGAGCTGCTCGTGCCGCTGCACACACGCGGCACCAAGGCCGGCGGCGTCATGCAATCACGCGATGGTGGCCAAACGTGGACGCGCTTTCGTGCAGTGGCCAATCCCGAAGGCCACGGCGGCGAGCCGACCATCGCGGAGGTGAAGTCCGGCAAGGTCCACATGATCCTGCGCACGAAGGACGGCCAGCTCTGGCGCTCCATCAGTGCCGACAAAGGTGAAACGTGGAGCGCGGCTGAAAAGACCGGCCTCACCGCCACCTCGAGCGCCTCGCACCTGCTTTGCACCCGCGATGGCACACTCGTCCTCACCTACAATCCCGGCCCCACGCCGCTGCGCTTTCCACTGCACCTTCGCACCTCCCGCGACGAAGGCGTGACCTGGAGCGAGCCCACACTCCTCGCTGATCGCCCCGCGAAAGTCGGAGGCTGGTCCATCTGCTATCCCACCCTGTCCGAACTGCCTGACGGCACGCTCGCCGCCATCTGGGCCCAGATCAAAAGTTCGACCGGTGAGCTTTACGGGGAC
>JAJTDU010000180.1 GCA_021298725.1 Verrucomicrobiaceae bacterium
CGACTTCGACCTGCAAGGCCGTTTCAGCGGCTGCAGAGGTCATGTTCACGTTCCGGAACGCGCCAAGATCATCGAACGAACCCAGACCGATGCGCCCTTTGCCAAAGGTCGTGTCGGAGGCTTCGAGCACGAGTTGATCCTCAACCCACACCTGGATGCTGCCGGAGGAGGCATCGCGCACCAGTTTGATGGGATGCCAATGACCGGGCTTCCAGGGCAGCGTCTTCGCTCGATTCGTCGTGATCGCTTTGCGGTCAGCTTGGTTCACCACATGCAGTTGCAGATGCACACCGTCCGCCGTTTCGCCGAGGTGCGCGTAGTAGAATTCAGACTCGCCGCGCCCGGCAAAGGCAATGCAGACATCGTTGTTGCCCTTGTTGAAGACCTCGAGCCGCGCTTCGCAGGTCAGCGTGAAGGAATCCCACTCCGCGCCGCCGAACCAGGCCAGATTGAACGGCCTGCGGACCTTCGGCTTGTATTGCGATGGCTTTTTCAACACGAGCGTCGTCGCCTCACCTTCGCCCTGCCATTCCCAGGCGGCGGGGTCTTCGAGCTGCCACTGATCACGCTGCTGGAGCGGCTGCTCCGCCAGCAACGAACTGGCAGCCATGAGGCAAAGAAGGAGCATGGCAGAAAGTTTACGCATAGAGCTGTGCGTAGCTGGAGGCGATTTGATCGAGGAACTCGCCCTGATCGCCGCTCCACCATTGGTGGGAGAAGATTTCGACCTCGCGGTGGCCGGTGAAGCCGGTGGCATCGACCCAGTCGCTGATTTCGCGGAGGTTGATGCAGCCTTCGCCCATCAGGCCGCGGTCGTTGAGGAGATCGGTGGTCGGCGTTTTCCAATCGCAGATATGGAAGGCGTGCAGGCGGCCGGTTTGGCCAGCGAGATCAATCTGCGCCTTCAACTCCGGGTCCCACCAGACGTGATACACATCCACGGCGATGCCGACGGACTTTGGCGAGCCGAGGACGTCGCAGATTTCATGCGCTTGGCGCATCGTGTTCACCGCGCTGCGGTCATCGGCATACATCGGATGCAGCGGCTCAATGGCGAGTTTCACACCCGCCGCCTCCGCCGCAGGCAAACAAGCCGCGATGCCTTCCGTGATCTGTTTTCGTGATTCAACCAAACTTTGTCCCGGAACGGCTCCGCAGACCAAAACGATGAGCGGAGCGCCGATCGTGTGCGCTTGCTCGATGGCGAGGAGATTGTCGTCGATGGCCTTTTGGCGGTCTGCAGCCGATTTGGCCGGGAAAAAGCCCCCACGGCACAAACTGACCACGTCCATGCCCGAATCGGCCGTTTGGCGCTTCACCGCATTCAAATCGCGACCTTCGAGCGCTTGCCGCCAGATCGTGATGCCGCTCACGCCGCGCTTGGGAAACTCGCTGAGGCATTGCTCAAGGCTCAGCGGCTTCGTGGTGATGGTGTGGACGCACAGTCGGCTCATTGATCGATCATGGCGGCTCCAATCCATAAGAAAAAGATGATTTTACGATGCACAGGATTGGAAATACTGATCAATGATCATGGAACTCTACCAACTCGGCTACTTCATTGAGATCGCCAGGCAGCGCAGTTTTACGCGGGCGGCAGAACGTTTGCACATGGCGCAGCCGGCTTTGAGTCAGCAGATGAAGAACCTCGAGTCGGAACTCGGCACCGCTTTGTTCATCCGAGGTCGAAAAGAAATCCAGCTCACTGCCGCTGGGAAAGCCTTCTTGCCACGTGCGGAAGCGCTTCTCACGCAAGCAGAGGCAGCGAAGGCCATCGTTTCCGATGTGGCGCAGCTTCGTGGAGGGAAGCTGATCATTGCCGCGATTCCAAGTGTAAGCGCATGCCTGCTGCCGGAGGTGATTCGCAGCTTCAGCAGACAGCACGAACAGGTGGAGCTGCAATTGATCGAGGACAGTTCCGAGAGAGTGTCCGAGAACGTAGAATCAGGCTTGGCAGACATCGGTTTTCTCCAGCTTCCAGCCAGCAAGTCGGCATTCGAAACGCGGACGATCATCTCGGAGCCGTTCGTGCTGCTCGTCGCGAAATCGCACAGCCTAGTGAAGCAGAAGGAGGTGGCATTGAAGCAACTGGCCACCGAATCCTTCATCTTCTACAAAGGTCGTGCGCGTGACACAGCCTTAGAAGCCTGCCGCAAAGCCGGATTCGAGCCACGGATCGCCTGTGAGAGCGGCGAACTCGAAACGGTGCGCGCGTTGGTGGCAGCGGGCCTGGGTTTGGCAGTGGTGCCTCAATTGGCTACTGGAAACCTGCCCAAGACCATTCAAGCGATCACCATTCGTGAACCCAAGATGCAGCGTCAAATCGCCGCCGTGTGGCAGAAAGGCAGTGTGCTCTCGCCAGCCGCCCAGGCATTACTCGAGCTCGTTTCCTTGACCTCTTGATCTTTGACTTCTTGTCGATGCCTATCCCCTCACGCGCTCCACCTGTGCGCCGAGTGAGGCCAGCTTGTCATCAAGGTGCTCGTAGCCTCGATCGATGTGGTAGAGACGATTGATCTCCGTTTTTCCTTCGGCAACGAGGCCGGCGAGAACAAGGGCCGCTGAAGCGCGCAAATCGGAAGCCATCACTGGTGCGCCTTTCATGGGGGCACCGCCACGAATGCGAGCGGTGGCACCTTGCAGTTCGATATTCGCCCCCATGCGTTTCATTTCAGCACAGTGCATGAAGCGCTGCGGAAAGATCGTCTCGGTAATGGTGCTAGTGTCGTTGATGACACATGCCAGAGCGCAGAACTGGGCTTGCATGTCCGTCGGGAAGCCGGGATAGCAAAGCGTGGTGAGATCAAAGCCCTTGGCGTTCGGATTTGGGCGGACGGTGATGCTGTCCTTGGTGATTTCCAGCGGGAAGCCACATCTAATCATCGCATCCGTGACGGATTTCATGTGCTCAGGCATGACGCGCTTCAAGGTGATACCATCTCCGAGCATCGCACCAGCGACAAGGAAGGTGCCCGCCTCAATGCGGTCCGGGATGACGATGTGCTCCGCGCCGTGAAGCTCCTTCACGCCTTCGATGGTGATGCGGTTGGTGCCAGCCCCTTCAATCTTCGCGCCCATCTTGATGAGGAAGTTCGCCAGGTCTTCGACTTCCGGCTCGGCGGCTGCACCTTCGATGGTGGTGGTGCCTTTGGCGAGCACGGCGGCCATCATGACATTGTCCGTGCCGAGCACGGTAGAGCCGTGTTTGCCCATGAGGTTCATCGAGCCGCCCTTGAAGCCTTTTTTGGCGTTCACAAAGATGTCCCCGCCTTCCACGGTGATCTGCGCTCCGAGCGCTTCGAGTCCTTTAAGATGCAAATCGACCGGGCGATCTCCGATGACGCAGCCGCCAGGCAGAGAAACCGTACATTTCTTCAAGCGGCCCGTGAGCGGCCCCAGCACGCAAATGGAGGCACGCATTTTGCGCACGAGTTCGTATGGCGCGACGGATTTGATCTTCTCCGCCTTTACCACGACCACACCGCTGGCACGTTCAACCTCAGCACCGAGCTCACCGAGGATGCGTACCATGTAGTTCGTGTCGCTCAGATCGGGCACGCGACGGATGGTGCAGGTGTCCTTCGTGAGCAAGGTGGCTGCCAGAATGGGCAGCGACGAGTTCTTCGATCCGCTGATATTGATGCGACCTTTGAGTGGAGCGCCGCCGTGAACGATGAGTTTTTCCATGCTGTAGGCTTTGTGCTGCGGAATGCCCCGCTCGCAAGCGCTTCTTCGATTTCCAAGACAGAGATTGGCAGTTTGAAAAAGTATTTGCTCAAGTGGATTACATGCGTAATCCGCAGATCACATCTGTAATCCTCCAGCATGGCACGCCGTCCCGAAACACCCCCCGCCCCAAAAATCTCCGATGCCGAATGGACGGTGATGAAGGTGCTGTGGGAGCGTGGCAGCAGCACCCTGGCCGAGGTGGTGAAGGATCTCGAAGGCCGCCTGCACTGGAAGCCGCGCACCGTGCAGTCTTTGATCCGCCGCCTCACGGAGAAGGGTGCGCTTGCCGTCGAAGCCATCGGTCGCGAGTTCCGCTACTCGCCCGCCGTGGCCCAGGATCAGTGCCAGCATGAGGAGAGTGTCAGTTTCCTCGACCGCGTCTTTAACGGGCGCCTCACACCCTTCGTGGCCGGGATGATGGAGCGGGAAGAAGTGTCGAAAGATGACCTCGAAGCCCTTCGTCAGATGCTCGCCGAGGCCGAGAAGAAGCTGAAAAAGTAACTTCCAGTTCTCAATTTTCAATCCCCTCCCGCGCCATGACCGCCGATACCCTCCTCCACTGGCTCCAGCGCACTTCCCTTGAGGCCAGCGCACTCATCCTCGCCGTGCTTGGCCTGCGTCTGCTGCTCGGCACGCGGCTCAGCCCCGCGTGGCGCATCGGTTTGTGGATGCTCGTCGGAGCGAAGCTGATGCTTCCTGCCTTCATCCCGGCTGGATTTGGTCTTGGAGCGCTTCTGAAGGACCCAAATGAAATAATGGACCGAAGTGACATCGCTATCACCGCTCCAGCGGTCCCTTCCGTGCTTTTTATCCCTTCAATCCCATCCACCGCACTCCCGCCCGCCCCACTTCCTCATTCGTCATTGCTCATGCGTCATTCCGCCATCGCGGCCTGGCTCCTCGGCACCCTCAACGTCCTTGCCGTAGCGCTGCTCCGCCAGCATCGTTTCGATTCATTCCTTCGCCGTTGTCCTCGCTCCAACGACCCGCTTCTCACCTCTCACCTCTCACGACTCACTTCTCTCCTCCGTATCCCCTCACCAGAGATCCTCCTCCTGCCCGCAGGCACCACGCCCGCCCTGGTCGGCATCCGCCAGCCAAAACTACTGCTGCCGGAGGATTGGGAGACGCGCTTCACCGACCGTAGCCTGCGCCATGTGCTGCTGCACGAGCTGTGCCACATCCGCCATCGCGACCTCCTGTGGAACTGGGCCGCCATTGCCGTGCAGGCGCTGCATTGGTTCAATCCGCTTGTGTGGTTCGTCGTGTCACGCTTTCAGGCCGACCGTGAGCTGCGATGCGATGCCGGAGCGCTCGCCATTCTCTCACCCGCCGAGCGGCTCGACTACGGCCACACGCTTCTCCGCATTCAGGAAACCTTCTTCGCACCACCGACCATCGCAGGGTTGGCTCCATGTGTGCGCAACCACCCCACCCTGCGCCAACGCATCCTCATGATCGCCACCCCGACCACCCACCAGCCCATGCTCCAGGCCCTGCTCGTCCTCACGCTCAGCGTGTTGGTCGGCTACTCCTTCACCACCGCCCGCGCCGCCGAAAAAGAAGTCCCGCCCAAGGTCCGCGAAGGCTCCACCACCACCAAAAAAGATCCGTCGAATCCGTCGGATCAGTCCGATCAAAAAAAACCCGCCATGAAAGACGGCGAACGCGATGGCGGCAGCAAACCCAACGCTGAGCGCGATGGCGAAAAACCGCGCACCGGCTCCCGCGACGGCGAAGGCATGAAAAAAGGCGGTGACCGCGAGGGCGAAGGCCGCAAACCCTCCGCCGAATCCGGCTCCAAGCCCCGCAAAGGCTCCGAAGGGAGCGCGGACACTCCTGTCCGCAGTTCTGGCGAAACCCTCACCCTCAAAGTCATCGAC
>JAJTDU010000181.1 GCA_021298725.1 Verrucomicrobiaceae bacterium
GCCCGCATGTTGCGATGAAAGGCTCCCAGCCCGATGAGCGGGCGTTTCCACCATGGCGCGAACTGTTTGCGGCGCTCCAGCCAGACGCGGTGCAAGCCATCGCCAGCACGATAGACATCCTGCTTCAGCGTGCGCTCCAGACTGAAGACGCAGTCGAACTTTTCCTGCTGCAAAGCGGCGTTCACGCCTGCCGCGAAGCGCAGCGGCCGTTCGGCGCGTGAGGCATCGACCTTGATGGTGTGAAACTGCACCCCAGCGGCCTGCCCCTGCCATTGTTCGGCAAACAGGTGCGTCTCATGGCCGGCGGAAACGAGCGCGGTCAGCAAACGCTGCACATACAGCTCCGCACCACCGGTGGCGGAGAACTGACGACGAATGAGGGCAAGTTTCATGCGGAAAGCAGTGCAAGCGAGACGCTTGCGCTACGATTGCTTCTGCTGCCACTGCTCGAAACTCTCCTTCGGCGTGCGATAGACCGATCCGCAGCGCGGGCAGGTGATCTGCGCGATGCCATCGGCAAAGATGTGATCCAGGTCATCCTGCGGCAGGCGCGTGATGATGGGCATGAGCCGCTCCACCGAGCAGCCGCAGTCAAACAGGTAGCCGCGAGTCTCTAGCAGGGTGAGATGCTCGGTGGTTTCGAGTTCGAGCACATTTTCCAGCGCCAACTCAGAGAGCCAGACCTCATCGCAATCCGGTTCCGCAGAGATTTGCACAAACTCCTCGTCCTCCAGCCGGAAGAAACGCGTCAGACGCTGCTCGCTGGTGGTGTAAAAAGTTTCCACGGCCTTGAGCATGTCATCGCCATAGAACTCGATCATGCTCTGCCGCGGCTGATGGTCCGGGCGTGTGGTTTGCGCGATGAACATGGCCTCGCCCTCCTGGCGCACTTCCTCGGTAAAGACGCGGCCGGTCACGCGCCCAGGACGGGTGCTGCCGGTGACGAAGACATTCGCCCGCTGCGGTTCCTTCACATGGATCGTCCATGCGCAGATCTCGTCCTGCGGTCGCGAGCACAGATGCAGGGCAAGGGCTGCGAGCGCATCTTTCAGCATCTGATCCAGGGATTCGGCATGCTGGATGCCGTGCTGCATCAGGTGCAGGTAATAATCGAGGTATAGTGGGCTGAAGCGTCCGCGCACCAGCAGCGCGTTGCGTTTCCGCACGAAATAGGAGCGGAGTTCCACCACGGAGAGGTCGGGTTCTAGCATCTGACTCATGTCTCTGCTATCTCACTGGAAAAAGCAGCACGCAAGCCTGCGCTTCTACCCCGCCACGCCGCGGAACTTCTGCCGGTAGGCGCTGGGCGTGGTGCCCATGACCTCGCGAAAGCGGCGGTTGAAGTTCGCTAGGTTGCGGTAGCCGCAGTCCATGGCGATGTCGGTGATGTTGCCTGCGTCCTCGCCCAGCATGCGGCAGGCACGGCCGATGCGCACCTCGTTCACATATTCCGGCACCGTTTTGCCTGTGCGTGAATGGAAAAAGCGGCTGAAAGCCCCCAGGCTGAGGTGCGCCAGCTTGGCCAGACGCTCACGGTCGATCTCCTCGGTCAGATGCGTGTGAATGAAATCCACCACGCGCTCCATGCGGCCCTGGTCGGCAGATTCGAGCTTCGGCTCATAGCTGGCACTGGCGAGCGTCTTCAGCTCATCCGAATTCGCCAGCGTGTCCAGGATGGCCAGCAGCTCGATCACACGGGCGAGGCCGTCTTTCTGAGCGAGGCGTTTCATGTGCTCCGTCACCGCAGTGCGGGTGGCCCCGCGCACGGCCAAACCACGAGCGGCGCGCTGCAGCAGCCTTCTGACCGGCTCCACCTCCGGCAGGGAGAAGAAATCGCGCCCGAGGAAGGTGTCGTCAAAGCGCACGATGATCGCATGCACCTGCCGCGGCTTGCCGCCGGTGTCCTGATGCCAAACATGCGGCAGATTGGCGCCGAGCAGCACGATGTCACCGTTCGTCAGCGCACCGATGTTGTCCCCCACCACGCGGTGTCCGCTGCTCTCAATCGCCAGCGTGAGCTGATACTCAGGGTGGAAATGCCAACGCGTCCCATAGTCCGGCCCGCGCACCACCTCGCAGTGGAAGGACTCCCACTGACGCTTGGGCACTTTCTCGAAGACGGGCTTCATGCGAAGAAGTTTACAGTTGTTTGCGGTGGTTGACGATGGTTTACAGTTGTTTCAGGACGGCAAACCACGGTCAACCACGGTCAACCACCGTCAACAATTGTAAACAACCGTCAACGGCTCCTACAGATCCTCATCCTTGTCATTGTCACCCGCCTTCCGGCCGCGCAGCTTGGCTTCCATGAAGGCGTCGAGGTCGCCGTCCATCACGCCCTGGACGCTGCTGGTCTTTTCACCGGTGCGGTGGTCTTTGACCATCTGGTAGGGCTGGAAGACGTAGCTGCGAATCTGACTGCCCCAGCCAATGTCGCTCTTCTCGCCATACTGGCGGTCGATCTCGGCTTGCCGCTTGTCTTCTTCGATCTGGAAGAGCTTCGCCTTCAGCATCGCCATGGCTTTGGCGCGGTTCTTTGGCTGGCTGCGCTCGATCTGGCAGGCCACGATGACGCCGCTGGGGATGTGCGTGAGGCGCACGGCGGTTTCGACCTTGTTCACGTTCTGGCCGCCTTTGCCGCCAGCGCGGTAAGTATCCACGCGCAGGTCTTCATCCCGCACGACAATGTCGATCTCCTCCTCAGAGTCCGGCGTGACGTCAATCGAAGCGAAGGACGTGTGGCGCTTCTTCGCCGCGTCGAAGGGTGAAATGCGTACGAGGCGATGCACGCCGCGCTCGGCTTGCAGGAAGCCGAAGGCGTTTTCGCCGATGATTTCGAGTGTGGCGGAGCGGGGGCCGACGTCGTCCCCCGATTCGTGGTCGATGAGCTCGACCTTGTAGCCACGGCGCTGGCACCAGCGCTGATACATGCGCATCAGCATGTCCGCCCAGTCACAGGCCTCCGTGCCACCGGCACCGGAGTGGATGGTGATGAAGGCATTGCCACGGTCAAACGGCCCGCTGAGGAGCTGGCTGAGTTCAAAGGCGCTCACGTCGTTTTCGAGCTTCGTGTGCTCCTGATCGACTTCATGCCAAGTGTCCATGTCGCCCGCTTCTTTGGCGAGGTCGATCAGGCCATCAAAATCACCCGCACGCGACTCCAGCTCCTGGAGAGGTCCGATTTTCTTTTTGATGACATTCGTGCGGTCGATCGTCTTCCGCGCCGCGTTTGCGTCATCCCAAAAGCCGGGGGCACCCATGCGGTCCTCCAGCATTGCCAGCTCGTCTTTTAATTTCGGGACGTCAAAGATACCTCCGGAGCTCCCCCAACCTTGCTTTGAGGGCGGTGGTGTCGAGAGCTTGGAGGTCGGTGAGGATGGTCTTGCTGGTCTTTTCCATGCAGCGTAGATAGCCGCCGGGCGCGTGAGTTCAACGCCTTTGTCATCATGGAAAAAACCGAGGCCATCCTCATTGGGCGCACGCGTTATGCGGAGGCGAGTCTCATCGTGCAGTGGTGCTCGCCAGAGCTCGGACTCTTCCGAACGATGGCGAAGGGCGCGCTGCGGCCCAAATCGCCCCTCAATGGCGTGCTGGACCTGTTTATTTCCGCCGAACTACGCTTCGTGCGCAGCAAATCCGGCGACCTGCACACGCTGGCCGAGGCACGCTGGACGAATCCACGGCTCGGCCTGCGTGCGAGCTATGGGCGCGTGCTCGCCTCCACCTATCTCGTCAAATTGATCCACCTCGTCGCCGAAACCGGCTCACCGATTCCCGAGATCCATGAACTGCTCGTCAAAGCGCTCGATTACCTCGCCGCGAAAGACCCCGTGCCGGCGCTGATCACGCGCTTCGAGCAGCGCCTGGCCGAAATGCTTGGCATCATCCCCGAAGGAGAGACCGGCATGGCCGCTGCCGCCATTGAAGACAGCTTTCACCGCAAACTGCCTGTGCAGCGCAGGCAGTTGGTGGATTGGATGGCGAAGCACTGACGACCACCGGACTCAAAGGCCGCAGGCTGAGACCTGGAAGACCGATCACTTCATCAATCCGATCACCGCTGAAGTCATCGCCTTCACGCCCGTTTCAATGCTGGGCTCGGGAACCGGCTTGAAGAAAGGGGAATGCAGTGAGGGCAGCGTGGTGCCTTTCGCCTTGGCCTCGGCGACGACCTGCGGCGGCTGCGTGCCGAGCCAGAACATGCAGAGCGGCACTTTTTCCTTGGTGAGGCCGTATTCGGCGAAGTCTTCGGCACCCATCACCGGTTCGCGGGTCAGGACGTTGTCAGGACCGATGGCGGAGCTGACCAAGCCGCGCACTTCAGCGCACAAGGCAGGCTGATTGTAGAGCGCCGGCGCTTGATCGTCGGAGACGATGACTTCGGGCATCTTGTCGGCGGGCATGTTGGCGGATTCGGCCTGGGCTTTGACGATGCGTTGGATGGATTCGATGAGCTTCTTGCGCGTGTCCGTCTGATAGCTGCGCAGCGTGAGCTGGAGGCGCACCTCGTCGGAGATGATGTTGCTCTTCGTGCCACCGTGGATGCTACCCACCGTCACCACCGCCGGATCACCGGGCCGCACCTCACGGCTCACGATGGTCTGCAAGGCCAGCACGATGTGTGACGCGAGCACGATGGGGTCTTTCGTCAGATGCGGCATGGAGCCATGCCCGCCGACGCCTTTGACGATGATCTCCACGCTGTCCACGTTCGCCAGCGCGTAACCTTCGACGATGCCGATCTGTCCATGCGCCATGTCGGAGGCGCAATGCAGCGCGATGGCCTTGTCCGGCTTCGGGAATTTGGAAAACAACCCTGCTCGCAGCATCAACCGCGCCCCGAGCACGCGCTCCTCCGCATGCTGGCCGATCATCACCACCGTGCCCTTCCACTGATCCCGCAATTGGCTCAAAGCCCGCGCCGTGCCGATGAAGCTCGCCATGTGGATGTCATGCCCACAGGCATGCATCACGTTCACCTCACGCCCCAAATCATCCTTCACGATCTTCGTGCTCGCATACGGCGCGCCGGTTTGCTCCTTCACCGGCAGCCCGTCCAAATCCGTGCGCACCAGGATCACCGGCCCCTCGCCATTCTTGAGCACGCCCACGAGGCCGTTGCCACCGACCTTCTCCGTGACCTCCAATCCAGCCTCCCGCAGCTCTTGGGCGATGCGGGCCGCTGTCTCCACCTCATGCAGCGAGAGCTCCGGGTTCGCGTGCAGATCCTGATAAAGCGCCACGAGCGACGGCAGCTCCTGCTTCGTCACCGAAGCGACATCAGCGGCGAAAAACGAAGAGGTGGCGAGCAGGGACAGGAAAATCGGCTTCATGCGACGATGTAAGCCGAGAACCGCCTCGTCTTGCAAGCCTCTTCCCACCACCTTGACCTTCTTGACCCTCTCTTGACCCAGACGTTAACCTTCCCTCAAAGCCTCGGCTTCTCTGGTTTGATCGGCGCCACGGCGGAACGTGAGCCTTTGACCGTCGTCTTACGTTTGAAAAGCTGGTCGCTGCTGCACGCGCAGAGTTCATCGAAGTCCGCGCCGCCGGCATCCCATTTTTGATGG
>JAJTDU010000182.1:0-1386 GCA_021298725.1 Verrucomicrobiaceae bacterium
CCGGCGCGGGGCTTGAAAAGCGCGGTCGGGACGCGGCTGGACCAGATCACCCTCTTCAACGGGGATGCCGCCAAGGCCAGTGAACTGGAAAGCCGCATTTTGCATCACTTGGGCATGCCTGCGGCCTTCGGGGCCGTCGGCCAAGTCTATCCGCGCAGTCTCGACATGCAGGTCGTGGCCTCTCTCTGCCAGGTGGCCAGCGGCCCGTCCAGCTTTGCCCGCACGCTGCGTCTCATGGCCGGGCAGGAACTTGCCTCCGAAGGCTTTGCCAAAGGCCAAGTCGGCTCCTCCGCCATGCCGCACAAGATGAACAGCCGCTCCTGCGAGCGCGTGAACGGCCTGCATGTCATTTTGAAAGGCTACCTCGCCATGGCCGCAGGTCTGGCAGGTGACCAGTGGAATGAGGGCGACGTGTCATGCTCCGTCGTGCGCCGGGTGATGCTGCCAGACGCGTTCCTCGCGCTCGACGGCTTGCTGGAGACCTTCCTCACGATCCTAGATCAAATGGAAGTCTTCGATTCCGTCATTGAGCAGGAACTCATGCGCTACCTGCCATTCCTGCTCACCACGACGGTCATGATGGAGGCCGTCAAATCCGGCGCGGGCCGCGAAACCGCGCACGAAGTCATCAAGGAGCACGCTGTGCAGGTCGCCAAGGACATGCGCACCGGCAAGGTCCGCGAAAACGACCTCCTCGTCCGCTTGGTGCATGATCCGCGCCTGACACTCACCGAGTCCGACATGCAGCGCATCGTCGAGGCCGGCAAGGCCAACGCTGGAGATGCCCCGCAGCAGGTCGATGCCTTCTGTGGTCGCGTCGCAGCCATCGCGAAGGATTTTCCTGAGGCCGCGCAGTATCAGCCCGGGGTGATCCTATAGACAAAGGCAGAGCGTCGAATTCTCAGCGCTCGTCATGCAACGAGTGTTGCTCTCGTTGCGTTGATCCTCGCGCATGATTCTGCGTTCTCTTTCTCTGCTGCTTGCCCTTGGCCCCACGCTGTCCTTCGCTGAAAACTGGCCTCAGTGGCGTGGGCCTCGGCTCGACGGCACTTCGCAGGACACAGGCTTTCCGGTTTCGGCAGATGGGACCATGACGTGGAAGGTCGAGCTGCCCGGCAGCGGACATGCCTCGCCGATTGTGTGGAATGATCGTCTTTTCATCGCCGCAGCGGTGGCTGAGTCGGAGCAGCGTGTCCTCATCTGCCTCGACCGCGCCACGGGCAAGACACTCTGGCAGTCGAATGTGCTCAAAGCGCCCATCGAGAGCATCCATCGCCTCAACAGCCAAGCCTCCAGCACGCCAGCCACCGACGGCGAGCGCGTTTTCACCGCCTTCCTGGACAACACCGAAACCGAAGCCACGCGCAAAGCCAACAGCGGACGCGT
>JAJTDU010000182.1:1427-7487 GCA_021298725.1 Verrucomicrobiaceae bacterium
TCCAGCCCGGTCGTGTTTGAGGACAAGGTCATCGTGAACTGCGACCACGACGGCGACGGCTACATCGTCGCCCTGGCCAAAACCGACGGCAAAGAGCTATGGCGCATCGAACGTCCCAATCATACCCGCAGCTACTGCGTGCCGCTCATTCGCGACATCGGCGGGCGCACGCAGATGGTGCTCAGCGGCACGCTCTGCGTCACCAGCTACGATCCGCGCACTGGCAAGCTGCTGTGGATCATTGACGGGCCCACCGAGCAGTTTGTCGCCTCGCTCGTCTTTAGCGAGCAGACTGGCCTGCTGTACATGACCGGGGGTTTCCCTGAGCATCACCTCCTGGCCATCAAGCCCGACGGCAGTGGCAACGTCACCAACACCCACATCGTCTGGCGCACGAACAAAGGCGTGGCTTATGTTCCATCGCCCATGATTCAAGGTGAGCACTTCCTCATCGTCTCCGACTCCGGCATCGGCCACTGCTTCGACGCGAAGACCGGCGACATCCTCTGGGAGGAGCGTCTTCGCGAGCACCACGCGTCCCTCGCCAGCGCGGAGGGCCACGTCTATTTCATCAACGACTTCGGCACGCTGCGCACCGTGAAGCCGGGCAAGAGCTATCAGGCGATCGCCGAAAGCGAGTTGGGTGAGAAGGTTTTCGCCTCTCCGGCCCTCAGCGAAGGCCAGATCTTCATCCGTGGCGAGCAAAGCCTCATCTGCCTCGGCAAACGCAGTGCGAAAACTGCCTCACGCTGAACGCCGCTCCACACTCCGGGCTTGTTCAACGCCAGGGGCATTGGCTGGCGCGCTCTGGCTCGCAGCAATGCACCCTTTAATGTTCGGCCTTGTGTGGTCGATGGTCTGCTTCGCTGATGTCATGGTAAACTAGTTCTGTGGTAGAGGAACGGCGTGCGACCGGAGAAAGTCGTTCAGGAAATCTGCCTTCCCGGTGATGAATATCGAGTCGGTCTTACCATCGGGACGGTAAACGACGGCCTCCCCACACTGGAAACAAAGAAGAAAGTCATAGATCCCGTCTGAGCCACGAGCACGGAAAGCATGACGTGGATCAAAGCATGCCGTTGCATCCCAGGCCCCATGGGTAGCGCCCGAAATCATGTCTGCAATAGCGTCTCTGTCGCTCTGAGCGGCCAAACGGTATTGCCCTACAATCTGATGCCCACGAAAGCCCTGCTTCAGGTTCTCTTCTGGCCACGGTTCGATCGAGTAGAACACTGCCTCGGAGTCTGAGCGCAGTGCTCGCAGCGATGCAGACGAAAAACGGTTCAGTGGTGTGTAGTGGCACCAGCCAAGGCCAAGCAGACAAAATGCAACGAACACCCAGATACAACCGAAGCGTCGTTTACTTGGGGGCGGGCTATCGCTGGTCTGTTGTTCACTCATTCGTGGTTGGGCGAGTGACTTTGCTCCTCTTGGCCGAACAGTGCGGATGGTTAACAGATCGTGAGGTTTGTCAGCAGCTTTATCGCTAACGTTTTTGTCGGAAAAGTACGGGCGGCGGTGCTCATGGGTGTCGTTTTACCCTCCTATGCCGTTGCTGGGCAAGAAAATATGGGGCTTTGCAACGGCATAGGAGGGTAAATTCCATGGGTGAATATTCCAAACTCTGAGCCAAGTCTCGAGGAACGCCTGCGCGGCTTGATCCGCCTGAAGCCATATTGATTCAGTCGCCTTCTCCGGCACATTCACCCTTCCGCTGCGTTCCAGGGCGGCTCCTTAGTCGCATTCTATCTCGTGGCTGCCGCCGCCGCTCGGTGGATAAAGTGTCTCTCTCCTTGTTCGTGCGATTGGCCCAAATGTGTCAATGACTCAACGCGCTTGGATGTTTGGTGCAGGGGGCTTATACACTCAAAATCCACCAGCGGTCTCAAGCCAGTAGGCAGATGATTTCCCGCAGATTCGGTTTATCCGCGAAGTGAGTGCGTTGGCTCAATTCGTCAGGCAGGATAAAAACGGCGCACCCACTTCCCGGATGAGCCGCAGATTCAGAGAGGCCCACCGATGATGTCGGAAGAAAATCTGCGGGCCTCCATGAATCTGTGGGAGAAACAAGAGCGGCTGCATTCAGTTTTCGATTTCATGCGTAGGCCCTGTTTGGTGCAGGAGCTGTTCATTCCCTTGGCCAAAACGAGGTCTTCTTACGTTTGGAAGGTCGCTCAAGCCCTGTGAGTGACCGGGGAGACGTTTGGAAGGTCGTTCAAGCCCTGTGAGTGACCGGGGAGACGTTTGGAAGGTCGCTCAAGCCCTGCGAGTGACCGGGGAGACGTTTGGAAGGTAAGTTTCAGAGAACACACCGCAGAGATGAGAAAAGCGCAGAGGCTTGAACTCAACGGGAATGCTGAGACGGGGAGTGACTTCCCGCAGATTCAGGGAGAACAGCCTTCAAAAAGCAATCCTCGGTGCCATTCAGGTCAGTGTGCAACGGCATGGCGAAATGGATGGAAGTGATGGCCCCTGACGATGGGTCAGCCTGTTGCATCCTGCCCCCCCTCACTCAGTTGGTGAGACCATTGATGTCGAGCAGCTCGATCATAAAGACCAGGGTGCTGAACGCCGGAATTTTCGGTGAGGGGCTGCTGCTGCCGTAGCCGAGGTAGGTGGGAATCACGAACCGGAACTTGTCACCCACCTTCATCAACTGCACGCCTTCAGTCCAACCACGGATCACACCATTGAGAGGGAAGCTGATCGGCTCACCGCGCTCCACCGAGCTGTCGAAGACCGCGCCGCTGAGCAAAGTGCCGTGATAGTGGACCTTGACGGTGTCAGTGGCTTTGGGTGAAACCGTGCCGCTACCGCGCTGCAAGACCTCAAACTGCAATCCTGAGGCGGTGGTTTGCATGCCGCCGCCGACGTTGAAATTCAAAGTCGCCGCAGGAGCGGGGGCGGAAGGCAGCGAGGCGGCAGCAGGAGGAGCTTTTTTGGGCGCTGGCTTGGTCGGCTGGCTACAGCCGAGAAGGAGCAGGGATGGAAGAATGACGAGGGAGGCGACTTTGATCATGGTAAGAGGCTTGAGGCGGCCCAGTGTCTCGACTTGCTCCCTGCGGTCAAGCCAGCATGTCGAAGCTGAACGGCAGGCGTGTGGTGCTGGGGCTCGATCCCCGCTTGAATCCCGTGCCAAAGCATGAGACTCAGCGGCCATGTCCTGGATGTCCTTTCCCGCCCTTGAGGCTCTGCCTGGTTTTGCGCATCGTTTCACGCTGCGACACCCGGAGATCGACGTGGACGCGGAGCGGGCGGTGGTGGTGGAGCGGTTGTGGCCGTGGCATCACGAGCAGGCGGCAGAGCTTGGCTTTTGTGGCACCGCCTTGTGCATCACCGAGCAGGTGCATGGCTGCGAAGTGGCGGTGGTGGAGTCACCTCAAAGCGAAGTGGCGGCAGGAGCGGATGGCCTCATCTCCAACGTGCCCGGACTCGTGATCGGCATCTATGTGGCGGACTGCTGCGCGGTTTATCTGGCGGATGCCCGCACCGGAGCGTTTGGCGTGGTGCATTCGGGCAAGAAAGGCTCCGAACTCGGCATCACGGCGCGGGCCATTGCGCTCATGCAGCAGCATTATGACACGAATCCGGTCGATCTGGTCGTCCAGCTCAGCCCGTGCATCCGCCCGCCGGCTTATGAGACCGACTTCGCAGCGCAAATCCGGCAGCAGGCGCTCGATGCGGGTGTGCCTGCCGGGCAGGTGCATGACACGGGCGTTTGCACGTCTTCGGATTTGCGCCGGTTTTATTCCTACCGCATGGAAAAGGGCCGCACCGGGCGCATGCTCGCGCTGCTGGGCCAAAAAAGCTGATCTGCGATGACTTTTCATTCTCCCGCCAAAATCAATCTCTGGCTGCGTGTCTTGGGCAAACGCCCAGACGGCTTCCATGAGGTGGAAACTCGTCTGTGCCGTCTGGCGCTGGGCGATCTCGTCGAAGTCGAGCATCGCGGCACGGGCACGGCTGTCAGCCTGACCTGTTCGGAGCCGACGGTGCCGCTGGATGAGTCAAACTTGGCCATGAAAGCCCTCCGCGCCTTCGAGGGCCGCATGGGCAGACCATCCTCCTGGCGCATCCATTTGGAGAAAAAAATCCCCGCTGGGGCTGGCCTCGGCGGCGGCAGTGGGAATGCGGCCACCGTTTTGAAGGCCTGCAACGAACTGACTGGGAATCCGCTCTCGCTCGAGCAGTTGATCGAGTTGGGGGCGCAGATCGGCTCGGATGTGCCGTGCTTTTTGCTCGACACTCCGGCAGCCGATGGATCAGGGCGAGGCGAGCAGGTGACGCCCGCCGAGTTTCCCTGGCATCTGCCGCTGGTGCTGATCAAGCCGCCGTTTCCCATCCCCACGCCCTGGGCCTACAAGCGCTGGGCAGACTCACAGGAAATTCCGGGGGTGCTTTATGCTCCGCAGCTCTGCCCCTGGGGAGCGATGGTGAACGACCTCGAACGTCCCGTGTTTGAAAAGTTCCTGCTGCTCCCAGCCCTGAAAACTTGGCTGCTGGAGCATGGAGAGGTGCGCGCTGCGCTGATGTCCGGCTCTGGCAGCACAATGTTTGCTGTGACCGAGACTCTGGAGCAGGCTGGCGAGATGGCCGAAAAAGCCCGCGAATGGTGCGGGGAGACCGCTTGGGTGCAGACCACGACGACCGCAAGTTAAGTGGTAAAAATTGAGGCCGGACGGCTCCCGATTCCGTCCGGCCCCTGGTTTGATCAACCTCAACTAAGGCCTGCGGTAAGGCAGGGTGTCAGTTAACAACCAATCACTCTCAAGACCCAGTCGATGGAGGGCGTTTTAAAGGCCCTGCACGAACTGTTCATCCCTATTAGTGCGAGTTGTTGGGCGAATGTTGAAAAATGTTGAGAAAAAAATCTTCACCCCGTTTGTCCTGAGTGCCGACCATGCCCGACCACCCTGCACTTACCCCTGAAGAACAAGCCGTTTACGAATGGCAGATGTGGGTGCCTGGCATGGGGGATGGGGGACAGCGGAAGCTCAAGGCCGCCTCGGTGCTCATCTCGCGTGTCGGCGGTCTGGGCGGCCTGGTGGCGCTGGAGCTGGCTGCCGCCGGTGTCGGCAGGCTCATCCTGGCCCACGCTGGGAACTTGCAGCCTTCCGATTTGAACCGCCAGCTTTTGCAAACGCACGATCACATCGGCCAACCGCGCATCGAGTCCATCGTGCGCCGCTTGCGGGAGCTGAACCCGCGCTGTGACATCATTGGCGTGCCGGAAAACATCAGCGCTGACAATGCGGACGCTCTGGTGGCGCAGGCAGATCTCGTGGTGGATGCAGCGCCGCTGTTTCAGGAGCGGCTGGCGCTAAATGCGGCCGCCTTCCGCGCCCGCAAACCGATGGTCGAATGCGCCATGCACACGCTGGAGGCCAGCGTGACCACTTTGGTGCCCGGCAAGACCGGCTGCCTTGCCTGTTATGTGCCCGAAGTGCCGCCAACCTGGACACGGCAGTTTCCCGTCTTTGGCGCAGTGTCTGGCACGGCAGCCTGTGTGGGTGCGATGGAAGTGATCAAACTAATCACCGGCCTCGGCACGCGAGCACGCAAACCTTATCGAGCTGCGGCTTGAGCTTGGAGACGAACTCCTGATGCGCAGCATGCGGCAGATAGACTTCAAGGCCGGCCTTGTCGGCAAAGGTCACGAAGAAGCAGTGAGTGAAGCCGTCATTCAGGCCTTCCGGACTCACATTGGTGCCCCACTCGAAGGCTTTCACCGTGTCGATCTTCTTGGCCAGCTCGATGAAATCCTTTTCAAGCCCCTGCACCTGCTCCGGTGTGGCGCTGTCCTTGAACTTGAAGAACACAACATGGCGATAAGCGGCGTCGGCAGCGAAGGTGGCGGTGGTCATGGTGAAAACGAGGGCAAGGACAACGAGAAGGATGGATTTCATGAGTGCGAGAATGGCAAGGGTGGCGTGACCGTCAACGGCTGTGAACGAGTTGGAAAACTCGTTCTACTTCCCGCGCACTTCGTTCACAAACTCCTCCATCAAATCCATCGCCTTGGCGATCAGATCGGGTGCGGTGGCGTAGCAGCAGCGGACG
>JAJTDU010000183.1 GCA_021298725.1 Verrucomicrobiaceae bacterium
GCCGCAGCCGCGTACCGTGCGCATTCACTTCCTGGGCAAAGACGCCACCCGCGACGAAGCCTCCGCGCCGCTCTACTACCTCGCCCGCGCCCTTCAGCCAACCGCCACGCTCGCACCGCTGCTCACGGCCGACGATAAACTCCCCGCCCAGCCAGCCGACATTCTCTTCATCGTCGGCAACGCCCCCGCAGACGGCTTGCGCGACTACATCGAGCGCGGCGGGTTTCTCGTCACCGTGCCTTCAGACGCCACCTTGCTCAAAACGCTCACGGGTCTCGATCTCACCGTCACTGCCGACACCCGTGACGAGTATCGCATGCTCGCCGACGTCAAAACCGAGCACCCATTGCTCAAACCTTTCGCCGATCCCCAACTGCGCGACTTCACCAAGCTCCGCTTCTGGAAGCACCGTCACATCGAGATCAAAACGGCCAATCCATCGCTCGAAACCCTCGCCACCTTCGACAACGGCCATCCCGCCATCCTCAGCGCTCACATCGGCAAGGGCACGCTCATCGTTCTCGCTTCCGGCTGGCATCCTGGTGACAGCCAGTTCGCTCTCAGCACGAAATTCGTCCCGCTTCTCTACGGCTGGCTCGCCGCCGCCGGTTTCAGCCACGATCCTGCCGCGACCCTGCTCGTCGGCGATTCGTTGCCACTCGACGCCACGCAGTCTCACACCATCACCGATCCCGAAAACAAAACGCACAGCCTCAAACCCGGCGAAACCTTCACCACGAGCCAGATCGGCCTCCTCAAAGTGCAAAGCCCCGCGCGCACCCAAACCATCGCCGTGAACCTTCCGCCCGACGAAGGCCACGTCTTGCCTCTCGAACCGCAAAAGCTCGCCGAATACGGCCTCAAGCTCTCCAGCACCTCCGACACTGTCGCCGCCAGCGAAACCACTGAGCAACGCCTCACCTCCAACGACACCGAACAACGCCAGAATCTCTGGTGGTGGTTCTTGATCACTCTTTTGGCCGTCCTTTTGCTCGAAACTGCTCTGGCTGGCCGTTCCAGACACAGCGCCCCAGTTCAAACCGCGTAATCCTACCCATGATCGCACGCACCATCCTCGACGCCCGCATTGCTGAAGTTCGCGAGGCTTTACGTCGTGCTCGTTTCTATCGCCATCTAGCTGCTGTCTTTGCCATCGGTATTCTTGTGCGGGGGAGCTTTCTGATTGCTGCGATCTACGGCTATCATGTGCCTAGGCACATCGACCGCTTGTCGATGCTTGGGTGGAGCTTTCTCGTGCTCATCGCCTGGCTCAGAGGCCGTCGGAACATCTGGAGCGACCGCGAGATCGCCCGCGTCATTGAGCAAAAGCATCCCTCGCTCGACTCGCTGCTCCTCACCGCCATCGAGCATGAACCGGACACCGACGAACCCGCAGGCTTCCTCCATGAGCGCCTCATTGACCACGCTCTCGCCCGTGCCGCCACGCAGAACTGGCCCGTCACCGTCGCCAACAAACCTTTCACTCGGGCCTTCGCTGCCGCGAGTGTCGCTGTAGCCGCTTTCTTGACGCTTGAATTGATTCACCGCATTCACGAGACAAATCATAAATCAAAAATCGTAAATCATAAATCTGAGCCGTCTCCAACTGCCCCCACCGAGTTCAAAGCCATCCTCACGCCCGGCGACGCCGAGGTCGAGCGCGGCTCCCGTCTCATCATCGAAGCCCGCTTCGAAGGCCCCGTGCCCGCCGATGCGATGCTCATCGTCAGCGAGGCCGATGGCAAAATCCGCGACCGCCTGCCCATGCGCCTCACGGTCGATGAACAGGTCTTCGGCGGCCTCTTCGACAAAGTGGAGCGCGACACGAAATACCACGTCGAGTTCGCCCATCAGAAATCGCAGCAGCACACCATCACCGTCTTCGATTATCCTACGCTTGTTCGCAGCGACGTGACCGTCACACCGCCTGAATACACGAAGCTCCCCGCCAAAGAGACGAAGAACACGCAGAAAGTCACCGCGCTCGAAGGTTCGAAGATCGCCTGGAAGATCAAGGTCAACAAACCGCTCACCAAGGCCGATCCTTTCTCGCCGCATCTCACCGCCGCCGAGCTGTTTGGGGAGGACAAGGCCGTCATCGAGTTCAAACCCAGCGCCACCGATCCCACCCTGCTCGAAGCCACGATGTCAGCCGAGAAGACGCAGAAATACCGCCTGCATCTCGTGGACGAGGCTGAACGTGCGAACAAGAACCCGCCGTGGTTCACCGTCACCGTGCAGAGCAACCAACTCGCGAAGATCGAAGTCGTGTTTCCGAAACGCGACCTGCAAGTCTCCAGCCTCCAAGAGCTGCCTGTTGAGGCCAAAATCTCGGATGATCTTGGCGTCACGAAATCCGGCGCGGTTTTCAGCATCAACGGCAACAGCAAAGAAATCCTCTTCAAGCATCCCGTCACCGCACCACAGAAGAAGCAGGACGTGCGCGCCGATCTCACGCTCGAAAAAGAGAACGCGCAGCCGCGCCAGTTGGTGAGCTATTACCTCTGGGCGGAGGACGCCGGACCTAAGGGTGAGGTGCGCCGCAGCATGAGCGACATGTTCTTTGCCGACGTGCGTCACTTTGAGGACATCTTCCGCGAGATGGAGGCCCCACCGAGCGAACCCGGCCAACCGAAGGCCAAAAGCGACAAGCTCGTCGATCTCGTGAAGCAGATCGTCAACGCCACCTGGAAGATCATCCGTGATACCAATGCGGGTCGCGTCATTGAAGCCGCCACGCCTGATATTGACGTCGTGGATCAGTCCGTGGGCATCGCTTTGGAGCAGGTCAAAGAGGGCATGGAAGAAGCCGAGGACGCCGAGATCAAACAAGCACTCACCGAAGCCTGGAAAGCTCTCAAAGATGCCCAGTCGCCACTCCAGCAGGCTTCCGCCGAGAAAAAACGTTCTCCACTCAATCAGGCGCTCACTTTTGAGCAAACAGCGCTCGAATGGCTGCACCGCGCACAAAGCCGCGAGCATCAGGTCATGCGCCAAAACAGCCCGCCACAGCCCGGCGCCGGTCAGGAGGCCAACAAAAACCAGATCATGGATCTTGAGCTGAAGCAGCAGGATCAGCGTTACGAAGAAGAAAAAGCGGCCACCGAGGAGCAAACCGCCGAGCAGCAGGAGAATCTGCAAGTGTTGAACCGCCTCAAAGAACTCGCCCGTCGCCAGGAAGCGTTGGCTGAGAAAATGAAGGAGCTGCAAAACCAGCTCGCCAAGGCCAAGACCGAGCAAGAGAAACAAGAGCTCGAAAACCAGCTCAAACGCCTCCAGGCCGAACAGGAACAGCTTCTCCGCGATCTCGACGATCTTAAAGAGCGCATGGAGAAACCCGAGAACGCGCAAAACATGGCCGAGGCCAAGGAACAGCTCGAAAAGACCCGCGAGGAGGTGAACGAAGCCGCCGAACAACTCAAGCAGCAGCAACTCACCGACGCCGCTAACTCTGCCACGCGTGCGCAACGCGAGTTGGAGAAGATGCAGGAAGACTTCCGCCAGAAGACGAGCAAGAAATTCGCCGACGAGATGAAGCAACTCCGTCAGCAGGCCCAACAAGCTGCCGAGGCGCAGAAGAAGATCAGCGAAGCCCTCGAAAACCAGAAACCCGCCGAAAGTGACATCGCCCAGAGCCTGCAAAATCAGGCGCAGAGTCGGCAGGTAGTGGAGCAGCAGGAGAATGTCGAAAAGCTCCTCAACCACATGCGTCAGCTCAGCGAGCAGTCCGAGCAGAGCGAGCCGCTTCTGCACAAGAACCTTTACGATGCCGTCCGCAAAGCCCAGACCAGCGGCCTGGAAGAGAATCTCCAAGAAACCCGCGACCAACTCCGCTACGGCAGCGCCGTCGAAGCCAAAGACGCTGAACGCAAAGCCGCGAATGCCGTGGATGAGCTACAAAAAGGCGTCGAGAAAGCTGCTGAGAGCGTGTTAGGCAGTGAGAGTGAAGCGCTGCGTGTCGCGAAGAACGAACTCGATAAGCTGATCAAGGAAGCGCAGGAGCAGCAGGGCGGGCAGAAAGGTCAAGAGGGTCAAGCTGCTGACAACAAGGCGGGTGCACAGACATTCTCCCCGAAGGAGACCGCAGATGCTTCCAAATCCAAGGCGGTGAGAGGAAGTGAGCCTACACCCGACACCAAAGCCGAATCTGCCTCGCCCCGCCCAGGAGAGGGAAAACAGACTGATCCACAACGGGGAGTGGGGCAACCACCAGCCCCTAAGATGGCTGAAGCTGGTCAAAAACCCGGCGAAGGACAAGGCAAAGGCCAGCAAGCAGGGCAGGGACGTGGCGAAGGTCAGCCGCAAACCGCAGATGCGAACCATCCGAATCCAAGCGGACGGGGGCGTCCGCGCTCCAACGATCGCAACGATAACAGCCAGATGGCTGGCGGCCCCACCCGTGAGCGTGATTCCGACAACGACCGCTCTCGCCCTCAAATCCAAGGCGGTGCGCTCTTCGAAGCGCTCTTCTTCGAGGATGCCAAAGAGCAGCCCGACACCAACGTTTTTACCGGCGACGGCTACGACCGTTGGAGCGACCGCCTGCGCAATGTGGAAGAGCTTCTCAACAACCCTGAACTTCGCAACGAAGCCGCCAAGGTGCTCGATAGTGCGCGTGAACTGCGCATCAACCTCAAACGTAGCAACGAAGCCCCGCAGGTGGCGGTTTTGAACACCCGCATCACGCAGCCGCTGATTGAATTGCGTGACCGTGTGGCGGAAGAGCTCTCGAAGAAGGACACGGGCAAAAATCTCGCGCCGGTGGACCGCGATCCCGTTCCTGCCGAGTTCCGCGATCTCGTGAAGCGCTATTACAAGGAGTTGGGCGCAGGAAAGTAGCCATCACGCGGAGCTGATGGCTACTTGGGCGGGGCTGGAAAGTCAGGAAGTACGAGATTCTTTGTTGGAATGATGGCTCGACGCCTTCGTGTGGATCATCATAATCCGCACCGATGTTTCCCACAGTCCTTACATTGCGCTCCGCCGACGGCCTGCACGAACTGGCCTGTGAGTTGGGTTCATCCATCGACCTGGGTAGTGCTCTGGAATGCGAGATCGTGCTGGATGGGGGGGCGACTGTGCCGAGGCACTGTGTGCTGTGCAGAACGGGGGAGCGCCGTTTCCAAATCAGTCGGGCGGTGCCTGAGGCGCATTTTACAGTGAATGGTGTCACTGCGCCCGAGCTTGAGGTCGAAACGCCGTTTCAATTCGGTATCGGAGATGAGGTGATCATGTTCGATCTGGCAGCCGAGGGGGAGTTGCTGCCTGAACTGCCAGCTTGGGATGAGCCTGAAACGCCGCTGTTCGGCGCTGAGGCAAGAAGTGGTGCCGTATCTGAGGAACTGCCACAAGCAGCCCATCGTCCAAGCCGACGTGATTATTTGATGCAGCCCACCGCCCTGCGGCAGCGCGTTGGAGAGCGTTTGGGGGAGGTGTTGCTGGATGTGCCGCTTGCCGCCCCGCTGGTGGCTGAAGGCCCCGCCCCATCTCCTACAT